>DAHWHV010000105.1 GCA_027335545.1 Clostridia bacterium | reverse complement strand
GCACGCGCAAGGGTGTGGAGCCAAGGCTGAGGCCAGGGATGTTGTAGGGGCAGCAAGGAGATCCGCTGTCCCCGAGAGCCCTGGAAAGGCTGCGGTGCTCATACCCAGAACCCCCCGGCTCTAGCCGTGGGGGAGGTTCAGAACCGGGATGCCACCACTCGGGCCCGGGGAGGTCGGGTAGGATGCGGGCCGTCCTCTCATGGTGCCCGGGCCCGGCCGGCGCGCCAATGCGCCCGAGGTCCGCTGGCGCTGCACCTGGTGCAGGGGGCTCGCCGCCCCCACCGCCGCCACTCCCGCCACGGATGCCCGGTCGGGGAGTCCTGCCTGGCGGGCCCGACGGCTACAGCCCCGGAGGGACCGCGGCGACGGCCGGCCCCTGGGCCGGGAACAGCCGCTGGGCCGCAGTGGGCGGCGGCGGGCTGTTGGCCTCCTGCACCTGCACGGCGTTGATCTGTTGCGCTCGGGCCTTGAAGCCCGCCGAGACACCCACCTTGTGCTCCCACAGGCTGGGCCAGAACGCCCCGACCAGCGCGTCCCAGCGGCATGGCGCCCCCCCTGTCACTTGTGCCCCTGGGTCTAGCCAGCGCTGGCGAACATCCCTGGCAGGCGCTTCCGCGCGGTGCGCGCCTCGGACTGCCCGGCGCGAAAGGCCGACGCCTCCCGCGCCACCCGGCCCTGCTCCGCCAGGTCCAGCCCCCTAACCCGTTGCGCCACTTGGTTCATACCCGCCGTGACCCCGATCCGCCGCCCGACGACCACCCTAGTCCCGGACGGGGTCCACGGCCCGGCATTCAGGGTGGCAACACTCAGGCGCATCCGGGCCTGGGCCGCCCTGGGCCGCGTCGGACGTCCCGCGCTCGCGCAGCCGCCCGCCAGAGCCGAGCCGCAGGCCGCCAGCAGGACACCCGGGCGGCGCTCCGGCTCACCCCTCCCCGACCAGGGGCGGGCCCGGCCGACCGCCTCGTCGTGGCCCGGCGCGGCCCCCGGCCCCGCCGGATCGGCCCCCCGGGGCGCTCATGCCTCCGTCACGCCGGCGTCGCGCGGGAACACCACGGGGAAGTGCTCCCCGGCGAGGACCTCTCCCGGTTGCACCTCCACGAACTGCCCCATCACGTGCGAACCCGCCGGTTCGTAGCGGATGTGCCCGGGCATGTAGTGCACGGCGATGGCCCGCCGCTTGCGGCTGCTGCGGTTCGGCCGGCTGCCGTGCCAGGTCAGGCAGTGGTGGTAGCCCACCTGTCCCTTCTGGATCTCGAAGGGCACCGCTTCGACGCGGGCGCCCGGGGGCAGGCGTTCGGGCTCGCGGTGCACGGGCAGGTACTCGGGGGTCGCTCGGATGTACCCGCGCTGGCTGCCCCAGCGGTGGCTCCCGGGCACCATCCACATGCAGCCGTTGTCGATCACCGCGTCGTCCAGCGCCACCCAGGCGCTCACCAGGTCAGGCGGCTGCAGGATCGGCCACGCGGGATGGTCCTGGTGCCAGCCGCCCGGGCCGCCCGTCACGGCGGGTTTGTACTGCACCTGGTCGTGCCAAATGCGCAGGGTGTCGGTCGCGCACAACTGGGCCACCTCGGCGCAGATCACGGGGTGGCGCGCGTGGGCGAGGAAGGCGTCGCTGGCCATCCAGATGTTGACGACCTGCACGACGGTATCCGACTTGGACATCTGGGTCCCGTACTCCCGATCCCCTCCCAGGCACTCGCCCACCGGCGGAGCGGCGACGACGGAGGCCCCCCTACAGGACGCCGGCAGCCCAAAGGACGGCGAACAGGGGCGCCGCCAGGAGGAGGTTGCCGAAGCGATCCAGGGCACCGCCGTGGCCCGGGAGCAAGCGGCCGGAGTCCTTGATGCCGCGCCGACGCTTGAACGCCGCTGCGGCGAGGTCCCCGGCGTCGGCGGCGAACAGGGCCACCGCGAAGATCACGGCCCCACGGGCCAGGGGACCCTGGGCCGGCAACGCGGGCAACAGCGTGTGCAGGAGCACCAGGCCGAGCACCAGGGCGACGGCACCAACGGCGTAGCCCTCCAGGCTCTTGTTCGGGCTGGTTGTGGGGAAGATGCGCGTCCGGCCGAAGCGGCGGCCGGCCAGGTAGGCGAAGGCGTCGTTGAACTCCACCAGCAGCACGAGCGCCAGCAACGCGGCCGGGGGGCGATGCCAACCCAGTTGGGCCAGGAACGCCGCGCACGGACCCACCAGCCCCACGGCGACGGCAGCGGCAAAGGCCGGGTGGCGCACCGCCCGGGCGGGCAACACCAACATGCCCCCGGCCAGGACCCAGGCGACCGCGGCCACCCCCACCGCCGGGAGGTGCAGGAGCAGGACGGCGGCGCCGCCGCCCAGGGCCAGGACAACGGCCGCCGCGCCCGTCGCCGTGCCGCCGCCGAGTTCCCACGCGACCAGCACGGCGATGACACCCGCAAGCACCGTCCAGGCGGCGGCCCCCAGCCAGAGGGCCACCACCACCACGTGGAGCAGAGCAATCAGGGTCCAGCCCCGGGTCCGGGTCTCGCGGCTGCGCCCGGAAACGGCGACCATGACAACGAGCAGGACCAGCAGGAACAGGTAGAAGCGGAACAGGAGCGCGTGCGGCACGACGGAGAACCTCCCTTGACCGGCTGACCGGCTTTGGCCGGCGGACCGGGGCCCGGCCCGGGCGGTCCCAGGGCAGGCCAAGCGCGCTCGGCTCCCCTGGGCGAGGTCTGGGACGGCCCGTGGCCGGCTTCAGTCGGCGGGGAGCCGGCCGATGACCGTGAGCGCACCGCGCACCTGATCGCCGGGCCTCACGTCCACGGTGCTGCCGGCGGGGAGATACAGCTGGGTGCACGAGCCGAACTTGATCATTCCGAAGCGTTGGCCCCGCTCCAAGCGGTCGCCGATGCGCGGCCAGGTGACGATACGGCGCGCGACGCGTCCGGCGATCTGGATCACCAGCACCCGATGGCGGCCGGCCGACAGCCCGATGAAGGCGCGCTCGTTGCGCTCGCTCGCGTCCTCGGTGAAGGCAGGGGCGAAGCCGCCCCGCAGTGCGTCCCGATACTCCACCTCCCCCGCCAGCGGCGCCCGGTTGACGTGGACGTCGAAGAGGGAGAGGTAGATGCGTACGCACACCGCCCGGCCCTGCAGGTAGCGGGGCTCGTCCACCTCGCCGACCGAAAGCACCGTCCCGTCCGCCGGGGAGAGCACCTCCCCCGCCGCGGCGGAGATCTCTCGTTCAGGGTCGCGGAAAAACCACAGCGTGAAGACCAACAGGGCGCCCGGCAGCGGCGCCACCCAGGGGAAGCCCCAGAGCAGCAACGCCGTGGCCCCCACCAGGACGACGAGCAACAGGCCCCCCTCCCGGAGCACCAGCGGGACACGCGACGGCTGCACGAAGGTCCCTCCTCTTTCCTGGACACAACGCCACCAGTCAAAGGCCGCGAGCCTGACTGCGCCCCCCCCGCCGGTGCCCACAGGCCGGGGTGGCGCGGCGGCTGGCGATGCCTTGGCCACCGGGCGCGGAGCCCTCACCCCGCGGCCCGCAGGGCCGGGCGCAGGAGCCCCGCGACGCCGCCAACGACCATGCAGGCGGCGCCGGCCGCCACGATCCCCCGGGGGCCGAGCGCGTCGGCGGTCACGGCGGCCAGGGCGTAGGCCAGAGGGTAGACGCCGAAGAAGCCCAGGATGACCAGGGAGAGGACGCGCCCGCGCACGGGTTCCGGCGTCCTCGTCTGCACCAGGGTCAACGCCAGCACCAGGCAGGCCGAGAACGCCGCCCCGCACGCCACCAAGGCCGGCAGGGCCGCCGTGGGAGACGGGGCGAGGGCCACGAGCCCCATCGCCACGCCCGCGGCGACCGCCGCGC
>DAHWHV010000069.1 GCA_027335545.1 Clostridia bacterium | reverse complement strand
GTCGAGGGTGGGGGGGTTGAGGGGGCGGGGACGCGACGGGTGCAACTCGGCGAGGAGGCGGGCGTCGTGGGAGCGGGGGGCGTGGTGGAGACCCGGGTCGGACGGCTGTATGTCGGGGGCATCTGGCGGTCCACGGAGCAGGAGACCGCGGTGCGCGGACCGGCGGGCGACGAGGCCGTGGGGCGCATGGCGCAGGGCGGCGCCGCGGAGACCGCCGCCGCCGTCGACGCCGCTGCCGCGGCGTTGCCGGCGTGGTCGGCTCTGCCGGCACCGGAGCGCGCCGGGATCCTGCGGCGGACCGCCAGCCTCCTGCTGGAGCGCCGGGAGGGCATCGCCCGCCTGATGACCGCCGAGCAGGGCAAGCCCCTGGGCGAGGCGCGCGGCGAGGTGGGGCTCACCGCCGACTACTTCCTCTGGAACGCGGAGGAGGCGCGGCGCATCTACGGCGACACGATCCCGGCGTCCTCGGCGCAAAAGCGCCTGTTCACGCTGCGCCAGCCGGTCGGGGTCGTGGCGGCGATCACCCCCTGGAACTTCCCCGCGGCGATGCTGGGTCGCAAGCTGGCTCCGGCCCTCGCCGCGGGCTGTACGGCCGTCTGCAAGCCGGCGCCGGCGACGCCCCTCACGGCCTGCGCCGTGATCGAGTGCCTGGCGGACGCCGGGTTGCCCGCCGGGGTCGCCAATCTGGTGGCCGGCCCGGCGGAGCCGATCGGCGAGGTCTTCCTGACCGATCCGCGCGTGCGCAAGCTCTCGTTCACCGGCTCGGCGGCCGTGGGCCAGATGCTGATGCGGCGGGCCGCCGACCAGTGCAAGCGCGTCTCGTTGGAACTCGGGGGCCACGCCCCGTTCCTGGTCTTCGCCGACGCGGACGTGGAGGCGGCGGTGCAGGGCTTGGTGGCCTCCAAGTTCCGCAACGCCGGGCAGACCTGCATCTGCGCGAATCGCCTCTATGTGCAGGCCCCCATCGCGGCAGCCTTCGAGGCGGCCCTGGTCGAGCGGGTACGCCGCCTACGGGTGGGGCGTGGGGACGAGGAGGGGGTGGAAGTGGGACCGCTGATCGGCGAGTCGGCCGTCGCGCGGGCGGAGGCCCACGTGCGGGATGCGGTCGCCGCCGGGGCGCGCCTGCTCTGTGGCGGCGAGCGGCTCTCGGGGCCGGGGCACTTCTTCGCCCCCACCGTCCTGGCGGGCCTGCGCCACGACGCCCTCCTGGCCCGGGAGGAGACCTTCGGTCCGGTCATCGGCCTCTGGAGCTTCGCGGACGAGGCGGAGGGCGTACGGTTGGCCAACGACACCCCCTATGGCCTAGCCGCCTATGCCTACACGCGAGACCTGGGCCGGGCGCTCCGGCTGGCCGAGGCTCTGGAGTACGGCATCGTCGGCATCAACGATCCGGTGCCCACCGTCGTGCAGGCCCCCTTCGGCGGGGTCAAGGGCAGCGGGCTGGGCCGCGAGGGCGGCTACGAGGGGGTGCAGGGGTTTCTGGAGACCAAGTTCGTGTCGATTGGGCTGTGAGCCGGGGGGCCGGGCCAGGGGGCCCGGCCCCCCTCGGCCCACGCCCCGGACCAGGATCCCGGCCGCACTCCAGAAGGGAAGCGGCCCCAGCGCCCGGAAGCGCACCCTGCGGAGGCGGGAGGGTGCGGGGGCCGCCTGTGGCGAGGCCGGCGCGCACCCGCCCGACGGGCCCCAGGCCACCGCAAGGCGCGCCGCGGGCCGGGGCCGCGACGATCGGGCCCTCGGGGCACCACAGACCTCGCGAGGGACGCGGGCAACAGCAGCCGGACCACGGTGCTGCAAGAGCCGACTCTTGCAGCACCGTTCTAGGGGCGGAGGCCGGTGCCAAAGCCAGGCTTTGGCACCGGCCTCCCAGACCGATCCCCCAGCCAGAAGGAACGGGGCGATGGCACGTGGGCACGCTGGGCACAGGTGAAGGGACTCCGCGCACGGCCGACGGTTGGCGGCTGCGGGTCGAGGCGGGCCCCCGGCCACGCCGCGACGCGGTGGTGGTGTGCCCGGCCCCAGAGGGCTTGGGGGACGGTGCCTATCGGCTCCTGGGGGCCGGGGAGGCCTGGCCCGCGCAGGTCGCCTCCGGTGAGTTCCTCACGGTGCTGCCGGCCCTGCGGGCGGGCGAGGCCCGCGACTTCGGGCTCCAGGCCGCCGGGGCCACCGAGCCCGCCGTCCGGGCGGTGCGTCGCTCCGGGGCGGTGGAGGTCACCCTCGGGGATGAGGCACTGACGACCCTGCGCCTGGATGGGGCCCCCAAGCCGTTCCTGCACCCCCTACTGGCCCCGGGGGGCGTGTCGGTGGTCCGGGGCTGGCCCGTCGCCCCCGAGGAGGGGGACAGCCACGACCACCCGCACCACCGCGGGCTGTGGATCGGCCACGGGGACTGCAACGGGATGGACGCCTGGGAGGAGCACGCTGAACGCCTCGGGCGGATTGAGGTGGGGGAGTTGGCCTGCTGCTCGGGCCCGGTCTGCGCCACCGTCCGCTCCGACCTGCGTTGGCTGGCCCCCGGCGGCCGGCCCGCCGCCCTGGAGCAGCGGCTGCACCGCTTCTGGGCGGTGGACGGGCAGGTCCGCCTCCTGGACGTGGAGTCCACCTACTCCGGGCCGCGCGGCGCCTGGGTGCGCTTCGGCGACACCAAGGAGGGGGCCCTGTGCGGCGTCCGCGTGGCGACCGGCATGGAGGAGGGCCGGGGCGGCCGGATCACCACGGCCGAGGGGGCGGTGGGCGAGGCCGAGGCCTGGGGGAGCGCCGCCGGGTGGTGCGATTACAGCGGCGAGCCAGCCGCCGCGCCCGGGGCGACGGTGGGGGTGGCGATCCTGGACCACCCGGGCAACCCGCTGCACCCCACGCGCTGGCACGTGCGCGGTTACGGACTGATGACCGCCAACCCCTTCGCCCTCTCCCACTACCAGCCGCGTTCCGGGCAGCAGGGCGACTGGCTCCTACCGGCCGGCCGCAGCGCCACGTTCCGTTTCCGGGTGGTGGTGCATCGGGGCGATGCGGCCGAGGCGGAGGTCGCGCGCCGCTACGCCGACTGGGCCTTCCCGCCGCGGTGCACCTGGGCGCGCGCCTGATCCCGAGCTCCGGACTCGGGCACAAGCGGTGTCGGCTGCAGCCGTGGGGGCCTCCCGACAGCACCCCACAACCGCAGCCGGAGGCCTGCGTCTCGGCCATCCCGACGGGGCGCGGGCCACGGAGGCCGGATCGGGGCTTCTCACCATACTTCTGGCCATATTAAGAGGATATAGCAGGATAGATTAGGATAGCGATTAGGACAGAGATTTGGGTAGAGATTTGGGGATAGGGAGGGAAGGCGTTGGCCCAGCCCACGGCTGAAGCCGGGGCGTCAGACGGCCGCGCCGAGAGTCGATGAGCGAACCGACAGCGTCTCCCGAGGCACCGGGGGGCGTGACCCCCTTCCCGCACGTGCTCCGGGCCCTGGCGCCGGGCTCCCTGTTCGTGTTCCTCGGCGACAGCATCACGGAACAGAACCTCTACACCCTCTACTTCGAGCTCTACGTCCGCTCGCGCTGGCCGGAGCGGCGCTTCCGCTTCGTCAACGTGGGCTGGGGCGGCCAGAGCGCCGCGGATGGCCTGGGCCGCCTGCAGCGCGACGTGGTGGCCCGCGACCCGGGCGTCGTCACGGTGTGCTTCGGCATGAACGACGGCCAGTACCGGGCGGCGGACCGCTCGGTACTGCACCGCTACCGCAGCGACCTGGGGGAACTGGTGCGGCGGCTGCGGCGGGAGACCCAGGCGGCCGTGGTCGTGATCGGCCCGCCGCCCGTGGACACCGACGCGGCCCCCCAGCTCGGTCCCATCCGCTACAACGACACGCTGGAACGGCTGACGGCCCTGGCCGGAGAGGTCGCCAGCGAGCACGCCTGCGCCTTCGTCGACCTTCTGCACCCCGTCCTGCGCGTGCAGCGACTAGCCAAATCGATCAACCCGCAGTTCACGCTCGCCCCCGATGGGGTGCACCCCAGCCCGGTCGGGCACGTGGTGATCGCCTACACGCTGCTGTCGGCGCTGGACCTGGTCCTGCCCGCCGCCGGGGCGACGATCGACGCCGCCGCCGGCCAGGCCCTGCGCACCGAGGGGTGTGCCGTGCTGGACATCCAATCGGATACGCGCAGCGTGCGCTTCAACCTGCTCGCCGAGGCGCCGCCCTTCCCCCTCCCGGAAGAGGCCGCCTTGGCCGAGGGCCTCGTCCCCTGGGGCGAGACGATGGGGCACAACCGCCTGGCCGTCGTCGGCCTCGCCCCCGGCCGCTACGGGGTGTACTGCGGGGCCGACCACCTGGGGAACCACTCCCAGGCGGACCTCCAACGGGGCGTGCCCATCCGGGTGCGCGCCGTCGTCCACGACCGCTGGCGGGCCGCCCTGGCCCTGGCCCGCGAGCGCTTCGCCGACCACCTCCTGGCGTGGCGCACGCTGGACCCGGCCACGGGCGGCAGTGGCACCCCGGAGGTGATGGAGGCCTTCCGGACCCTGGGCACTGCCCAGGAAGAGGCGCTGCGTGCCCTGCTCCGGCCCTTGGCGCTCCCCTTGGAGATCGTGGCCGAGGTGCCCCTGCGCTTCGCCCGCTGGGAGGTCGCCGGGCCCTACCCGCTGCAGGGACAGGACGGGTTCGCCTCCACCTTCCCGCCCGAACGCGGGGAACCGGCTCCGTGGGCGGAGGCCGCCGCGCACCGTCCGGAGGAGGGGTTCCTCGACTTCGTCCGCCTCTTCGGCCCCCAGACCCAGGCGGTCGCCTATGCGCGCTGCCACGTCGAGGTCCCCCGCGCGGCCACCCTGCGGCTGCACGTGGGTTCCGACGACGGGTGGAAGGCCTTCGTCAACGGCCAGCCCGTCGGCGGCCGGGACATCTACCGCGGCGCCGCCCCGGATCAGGACCGCATCGAGGCCCCGCTCGACCCCGGCTGGAACGAACTGCTCCTCCGGGTCAACAACGGGGCGGGGGACTGGCAGCTCTACTGCGCCGGCGCGGTCACCGACCTCCCTGGCTCCGAGGCCGACCAGGTGCGCCTAGCGGCCGTTCACCCGCGCCGGCGTTCCTCCGCGGGATCGGGGTAGCGGTGGAGCAGATAGGCGACCAGCAGCAGGGCCAGCGGTGGCGGCAGGAAGAAGACCGTCAGGTCGTGGGGCAGCAGCAGGGCCACGGCGAGCAGCCCGGCGGCCCCCAGGGCCAGGGGGCCGAGGAGTTCGCGGGACAGCAACCAGTACAGGCCCACGCAGAGCCCCGCCGCGGGGAGCGCGACCTCCAGGCCGCCGCCCACGCTCGTCTGGCTGATCGCCAACTTGTCCTGGGCGTTGAGGACCACGCCCCGGGGCGCGAAGGAGGCCGTCGCGGAAGCGGCCAGGAGCCAGATCAGCGCCGCGCGGCCCAGCAGGCGGGCGAACCCGTGCACCGTCACCATACGCGCACCCCTCCATCGCCCCTGCCGTACCCCTCCCGGGGCCCGCCCGTTCCCCTCCCGGGGATGCGGGTCCGGGGCTCAGGTCGTGTATTCCCCGTTGATGCGCACGTACTCCGGCGTGAGGTCGCACCCCCACACCGTCGCTGCGCCCGCGCCCAGTGCGAGCTCCACCTCGATGCGGATGCGGTCGCCGGCCAGGTAGGAGGCCAGCTCCCCGAGCGCGCCCGGCCCCAGGTCGCGCCCGTCATAGACCGGCGTCGCCCCGAAGGCGATGCGCACACGCCCCGGGTCCAGCGGCAGGTCGAAGCACTTGCCGATGGCCATCGCCACCCGGCCCCAGTTGGGATCCCGACCCCAGATGGCGGTCTTGACCAGCGGCGAGTTGACAACGGCCTTGGCGACCCGACGCGCCGCCGCTTCGTCGGGCGCCCCGGCGACCGCGACCTCCAGGAGCTTGGTCGCCCCCTCGCCGTCGCGGGCGATCTCCTGCGCCAACTCGACGGCCATGGTGCGGAGTGCCCGCCCGAAGGCGCCCGGGTCGACCGGACCGGCCCGCCCGTTGGCCAGGATGACCGCCGTGTCCGAGGTGCTCGTATCGCTGTCCACACTGACCATGTTGAAGGAGATGTCCACGGCCGCCCGCAACGCGCCGCGCAGGGCGGCGGGTTCGAGGGCCGCGTCGGTGAAGAAGAAGGCCAGCATGGTCGCCATGTCCGGCTCGATCATCCCGGAGCCCTTGCAGCAGCCCGCGAGGATCGCCTCCCCCACGCGGGCGCAGCGCACCTTGGGGCGCGTGTCCGTCGTGAGGATGGCCCGCGCGAACCCATCCAGGCCACCCGGGGCCAGTTCGGCGCGCAGGCCCGAGATGCCCGCGCGGATGCGGTCCAGGGGGAGGGAGCGGCCGATGACCCCCGTGGAGCAGGGGAGGATGCTCTCCGGGGGGATGCCGAGTTCCCCGCCCAGCAGACGGCAGGTCTCGCGGCAGGCCCACAGCCCCTCCGGGCCGGTCGCCACGTTGGCGTTCTTGCTGTTGACCATGACCGCCCGCAGGTGCCCGGCGGAGATGTGCTCGCGGCCCACGGTGACCGGGTGGCCGCAGAAGGTGTTGCGCGTGAAGGTGGCCGCGGCCGCCGCCGGCACCTCCGAGAGGACGACCGTGAAGTCGAGGGTCTCGTCGCGGATGCCGACGTTCTTGGCGACGGAACCAAAGCCACGGGGCTGCAGGGACAGATCGGGCAGGAGCACGGGGAGCGTGGTCAGCGGAGGCCCTCCTCACCTTTGCGGCCACCTCTG
>DAHWHV010000012.1 GCA_027335545.1 Clostridia bacterium | reverse complement strand
CCCCCCCCCCCCCCCCGTCACTCCACGTAGATGCCGACCGAGACCGTCTCCCCCTGACCACCCGCGTCGGTGGCGCGCACCTGCACCAACTGGTAGCCAGGTCCCCGCAGGGCCAGGGGTAGGCTCCTTCGCGCCGGCCCGTCGTAGAGTGGGACGCCGTTCTCGCTGATCTGCAGGGTCAGATCCTGCGGCCCGGCGTCGTCTCTGGCGTGGACCTCCAGCACCGCCGCCCCCGCCGCATCGGTGGCGCTGGCCCGGCCGAGCCAGCGCGCGCGGAGCACCGGCGGCGCCGGGTCATAGACGTAGTACAGCGGCGCCTGCGGCGACACCAGACCCAGGGCGCTGCGGAACTGGACCCACACCGTCTTGCCCCCGGGGCCCGACCCGAGGTCGACAAGGAGGCTCGGGCTCGGTGCCTGCCAGGGCCCCCAGGTGACGTCGTCCAGGCTGAGGCGCATCCGGGCAGCGCCGGCGGGCACCGCCAGTGGGATGGGGACCAGGCTGCTGCGCACGCATGTCGCCTGCACCTGCACCCCGGCGGCGACCCAGGCGCAGGGTCGCCCCGCCGCAGCGCCGTCGAGCGCCGGCGGCGGGTTCGGGGCGGGGCCGGCGTAGTGGATGCTGGCGCGGCCCTGACCCAACTGGTCGTCGCTGTTTTCGACCTGCACGAGCACGGTGCGCTTCCCAGGGGCCCCCCCGGGGATCGTCCACGGCACACTCCAGCGGCGCACGCCCCCCTGTGAGGTCCAGGGGCTCCAGGTTTGGCCACCGTCCCCGCTGTAGCGCGCCTGCCAGGTGAGATCGGGCACGGCGGCGGTCACCGGATCGGTCACGTCCACGGCGAGGGTCACCGCGCGCGACGTGGTGGTGGCCCCCCCCCCGTCCAGGGTTACGTCGACGGTCGGCACCGTGCGGTCGACGCCCACGTAAACGTGCGCCGTCCGCGGGGTGCTCCAAACCCCAGCCGTGCTCTCCACCCGGGCCCAAACGGTGCGGGTCCCCGGACCGGGGACCAACGCCCAGGACCCGCTCACCGCGAGCGTGGCCGCGCAGGGGGCGACCTGCCCCACCGTGCAACCGGCCACGGCCGTCGTGGTCCAGCTCAACCCGTCGTTGGAGAGGGCGTAAGCGGCGATCCCCGAGAGGTCCTCGGAGGCCTGCAGACGGAAGCGGATGCCGGAGGCGGACCCCGGTCCGCCGCCCAGGGACCAGACGGACACCGTCGGCGGCGACGGGTCTGTCTGCAGGGGCAGGGTGGGCTGGTCGTCCGCGGGCCCCCAGGAGCCCGGTGCCTGGAAGGCGGCGCTGCTGCCCGTGGCATTGTAGGCCGCGACGGCGAAGCGGTAGCCGGTCGGCGCCGCCCCACCGCACTCCGCGGGGCTCAACGTGCAGTAGAGGTCGCCCGGGCGGTCGCGCAGGTTTTCGCCGCCCCCGGTGTGCGAGAAGGCCGGCGGCGCACCGGACCCGGCGGCCACGGCGGGGTAGAGGTCCCCGGCCCGCGGGTAGATCGCCGCGACACGGCTGCTCCAGGCCGTGGCCGCGCCGAGGTCGAACGCCTCGTAGGCGGCGCCATCCCAGACATAGAGGGTGTAGCCGGTGGCGCCGGGGCTGGCGGTCCAGGACAGGCGGACCGCACCCCGGCCGCCCGCTGGCGCCCAGCCCAGCCCCACGGCCGCACCGCGCACCTCGGGGGCCGCCGGAACGGTGGCCCCGGCACCGTCGAGCACCCAGGGCGAGTTCGGCGGCAGCGGGGTCGCCCCCGGCGCCGTCGGGGACGCGCCTCTCCCCAGGGCCTGGACCGCCAGGGCAAAGGCACTGCCAGGCGCCAGGCCGGAGAAGGTCAGGGTCGTCTGGGTCGTGAGCCCCACGCGTGGGGCGGCCCCGCCCCCCGCCTGCAACCAGACCTGGTACAGCACCCCGGCCGGATTGCCGCCGCTTCCCCAACGCGCGGTTACCGCCGTCTGGGTCACCACATCCGCTGCGGGCGTCGGGGCGTTGGCGCCCGTCCGGGCCGAGGCCGCCGGACACCCCCAAAGCGCCGTGGTCGAGCAGGCCCAGACCGTATAGGCGGTATCCGCCCGCAGGCCGGTGACGAGCACGGTGCTCGCCGCACCGATGTCCATGCGGCGCTGCACGCATGCCGCGCTCCGGCACCAGAGCACGACGTAGTCGGCCCCCGGCGGACCGGCCGGCCAGGACACCCGCAGCGCATCGCTCCCCGAGGCCGCCGCCGTGACGCTGCAGGGGTGCTCGTCGAACCTGGGCGACACATCCCACGGCGTGTCCGCCCGGGCCCCGACCGCTGCAACACGGTAGACGTAGCTCCGGCCGCAGGCCTGGTCCGCCGTCGTCACGCTCGTCCCCGGCCCCTGGTAGAGGGTCTGCCAGGCCGAGGCGCCCCCGTCGGCCAGCAGCGTCTCCCGCTCCAGCACGTACGTGGTCCCGCCCGCGTTGCCGCCCGCCTGCCACGAAAGGGCCACCTGCGTGCCGCCGCCGGTCCCCGCGACGCTGAACCCGAGGCCAACGGGCGTCCAGGCGTAGTCCACCGTCAGTTGCAACGGGGAGCGCGGCGCCAACCACACACCGCTGGCAAAGAGGAACAGGTCACCCGGGTGCAGCGCCTGGTAGGAGTGGGCCAGGGCGTAGGCGTCGGCGCTGAACGGGGCGGGGGCACCGCCCGCGGGCAGCCAGGCCGCCCCCACGCCGCCCTGGCCGTAGCTCAGGGTCAGGTCACAGCCGCTGTTGCGCCCCGTGGTGAACGGATTGCCGTCACCGGGCGCGAAACCGAAGCCGTAGAGGCCCGCCGGGGCTGCGCGCCCGTTCAGAGCGCTCGTGGACAGCCAGCCGCTGAGGGTCGCATCGGTGACGGTGGTCCCGGCCGGCACGGCGACCGGCGTGTTCCAGCCGCCGAACGCCCATTGGGTGTACTGCCCGTACCCGGGCCCGTAACCGTACGGCGAACCGGAACCGAAGCTCGGGTAGTAGCTGCCGCCCACCGAACCGCCGCAATTGCCGTTGGGGTTGGCGCTGCCATCGCCCTGCGACCAGGCAGAGGCCATCTGCGCCACAAAGGTCGAGGCGTTGGCCGCAGCCGTCCCTCCCCAGAGGGCCAGCGTGGCGGACAGGCACAGCAACCCCAGGAGCCTCCGCAGCATCCAGACCACGTGCGCACTCCCCCTTCCTAGGACACCTCGGGACGGACACCTCGGGACGGGCGGCGGCGCGGCGCAGGCGGGCGGAAACCCTGGGCGCGGCAGGGCGAAGGCACAAAGCGACGGTCGGCGACGCACCGACCTTTCGCTGCCTTCAGGGCCCCGGTCGGGGCCAGGCGGTCGCCGAAGCGGTCACGGTGCGAAACCAGAGCAACGCCGGCCGGACCGTCCCCACGGCCTGAACCGTCACCTGCCCCACGGGGCCGACGCGCACCGCCGTAACGCGGGCGCCCCAAAGCACGCCCCCGCCGGGCGCGTCGGCCGCCAGGTAGGACCGGGCCGCGGCCCACAACACCCCCTGGGAAGGGGTCACCAACCGGGCCCCCACCAGGCGTTGGCCCTGGCACACGCGATAGGTCCCGCTGGGCGGCTGCACTGCGGGCCAGAGCGTACCGGCGCAGCCCGCCGCCGCCGCCCAGGCGGGCAAGGGCCCGAACCCCTCTTCGGGCAGCGCCGCGAAGGCCCCGGCCCCCGCCAACGTCTCGGTCGCCGCGCCCGCGGTGGCCCGGCAGGTGGTGCCGCGGCGCACCTGCCGGCAGCGCTGATCCAAGAACGACACCTGCAGGCGAAGGCGGACGCGCTCCCCCTGCAGCGCGGCCAGGGCCGCCGCGGAGACCGCCTTGGTCAGCGAGGCCCTGGCGCCGACCTCCAGGGCCACGCCCCAGACGCCCGCCATCAGAACCGTGCTGACCAGACCCGTCACCAGCGCCGCCAGCACCAGCGCCTGTCCCCCCTCCGCCCGCCACCGACTCCGTCCCATAGCCCCCCCCCTCCCGGGCCCCGGGCCGCTTACGGCGCCGGGGTGCACCGGCCGACCGGTCCCCGGCGCCGGACGTAGTTCCACCAAGTTCCGTAGCAGTCGGTGACGGCGCCGTCGACCAGCCAGCCCGGAAGGGGCTGGCAGAGCAGCGCGAACTCCTGGGGCGTCAGCGTGG
>DAHWHV010000010.1 GCA_027335545.1 Clostridia bacterium | reverse complement strand
CTCCCAGCCGCGCCGCGGCCCAGGCCAGCGGTCCCGCCGGGACCGGGGCCACCGAGGCCGCGGCGGAGGGTAGCGGTGCCGCGAGGCGCGGCGCCTCCACCTCCGCGGCGGAGGGTAGCGGTGCCGCGGGGCGCGGCGCCTCCACCTCCGCGGACTGGAGGGTGGGGTGGATCAGCCCCGGCGTGCCGGGGGTTGGAGGGACGCGGGACGGGGGAGCGCCTCTCGGAACTGGTGGCGCGCGCGGTGCGGGAGTTCCGCCTTTGGCGGCCGGGTGAGCCCGTCGTCGTCGGGGTCTCGGGAGGGGCGGACTCCACGGCACTGCTGGCCGTCCTCACCGAGCTACCCATGAGCTGGCGGCCGATTCCGGTGGCGGCCCACGTAGACCACGGGTGGCGCGGTCCGCAGGCCGCGGCGGCGGACCGCGCCGCGGTGCAGCGCCTGTGCCTGCGGTTGGGCGTGCCCCTGGAGTACGGCGCGCTCGCCCGTTCCCCCGGGACTGGCGCGGACCGGGGGGGCTCCCCCGAAGCCAAGGCGCGGGAGGCGCGCTACCGATTCTTGCGCGACGTGGCGGATCGGTGCGCGGCCAGGGTCATCGCCGTGGGCCACCACCGCGGCGACCGGGCGGAGACCGTCCTGCTGCGGCTGGCTCGGGGGGCGGGGGCGCGTGGACTCGCGGGGATCCGCCCGCGCCGACCCCTGGGCGCGCCGGGCGACACCGTGCTCGTAAGGCCTCTGTGGTTCGCGGCCCCCGGCGATATCCGCGACTACCTGCGGGCGCGCGCGCTGCCCCATGTGGAGGACGCCACCAACCTCGACGTCTCCAGGCCGCGCAATCGCACCCGTCGGCTCGTCCTGCCGCGCCTGACCGCGGCTCTGGGCCCTGAGCTGGAGCAGGGGTTGCTGCGTGCCGCCGAAAACCTGGCCGAGGATGATGCCGCGCTGACCCAGTGGGCGGAGCGGGCGTTCGCCTCCCGCCGGGACCCCGTCGGGCTCCGCTGGGCCGACGGCGGTGCGTTGCTACCAGTCGCCGTGCGCCACCGCCTGCTGTCCCTGTGGTGGCAGGAGGAAACGGGTTTGCCGGCTTTGTCGCGATCGCTGTCCCTCGCCCTCCAGGCCCTGGCCCCTGGTGCCGGGGCCGACCTCCCCGGGGGCCGGCGCGCGGTGCGCGTCGCGGGCCGGTTGCAACTGGTCGCCTCTCCCGCCCCGCCGACGGCACCCTGTCCCCTCCCTGTACCGGGGGTGGCTGCGGCGGGGCCGGGGGGGGTGGTGCGGGCCCGTTGGGTCACCTGGCCCGACCAGGCGTTGTGGGATCGGGTCCGCGTCGACAGCGCCCTGGCGGCCGGAGACGCTGCGGCGGTGCGCCTCCCCCTGGGGGTTCGGGCCCCCCGGGCCGGCGAGGTGGTCGTCCCGTTCGGAGAGGCTCATCCGCGGGCCGTGCGCGAACTCCTCCGCGCGGCGGGCGTTCCTCCGCGCGAGCGCCCGCTGCCCCGCCTGGTCGTGGACGCCGACGGCGGCGTGCTCTGGATCGCGGGCGTGCGGCAGACCAGCGCATTCTCGCTCCGGCCGGACACCCGCCGTGCCCTGATCTTGGACTGGGGGCGCGTGAGCTCGTAACGGGCCATGCCGCCCCCCCGCACTCGCCAGAGGCGTCGGAACGTTCGTTGTCTTGCCCTGGGTGCTATGCTACACTCGCCTGAGCCGTCTGGGCCGGTGCCGAGGGGGACTGGTTTTGCGCTTCAGCGCTTTTCGCACCGTGGCCTTCTGGATGGTCATGCTGCTGCTGATCATCGTGCTGGCGACGGTCTTCAACAACCATAGCCAGAACTCCCAGACCCTGTCCTACAGCAGCTTCGTCACCGCCCTGGAAGACCACGGCATCGCCTCCGTCCACGTCGCCCCGGACGGTCAGCATGTCACCGGGTCCTTGGCGAATAACCGCGGCCAGTATGCCGCGATCCTGCCCAAAGGCGACATCGCCGACCTCCAGCTGGCCCGCCAGCAGGGCGTGAGCGTCAGCGTGGCGGCCAGCAACCAGAACGCCTGGTATGGTGCCCTCCTGACCACGGTGCTGCCGATCGTGCTGCTGGTGGGCGCCTTCATCTTCATCATGCAACAAACCCAGGGCGGCGGGAACCGCGTGATGCAGTTCGGCCGCAGCCGGGCCCGCCTGCACAGTGACGACCCGAAGAAGCGGGTCACCTTCGAGGACGTCGCCGGCGTCGAGGAGGTCAAAGAGGAACTCGCGGAGATCGTGGACTTCCTCAAGCACCCCAAACGCTACCTGGCGTTGGGAGCCCGTATTCCCAAGGGCGTTCTCCTCTACGGGGAGCCCGGCACGGGCAAGACATTGGTGGCCAAGGCCGTGGCGGGAGAGGCCGGCGTGCCCTTCTTCAGCATCAGCGGTTCAGACTTCGTCGAGATGTTCGTCGGCGTCGGGGCCTCGCGGGTGCGGGACCTGTTTGAGCAGGCCAAGAAGAATTCCCCTTGCATCGTGTTCATCGACGAGATCGACGCGGTGGGGCGGCAGCGCGGCGCCGGGTACGGGGGGGGGCACGACGAGCGAGAGCAGACACTGAATCAGTTGTTGGTGGAGATGGACGGATTCTCCACCAACGAGGGCATCATCATCATGGCGGCCACCAACCGGCCGGATGTCCTCGATCCGGCGCTACTGCGGCCGGGCCGCTTCGACCGCCAGATCAACATCGACCGGCCGGACCTCAAGGGGCGAGAGGCCATCCTCGCCGTGCACACCCGCGGCAAGCCCCTTGAGGAGTCGGTCGACCTCAACATCCTCGCGCGGCGGACCCCCGGGTTCACTGGGGCCGACCTGGAGAACATGATCAACGAGGGCGCCCTGCTGGCCGCACGTCGTCGCAAGAAGCGCGTCGGTACCGAGGAACTCGAGGAGGCCATCGACCGCATCATCGGGGGGGGGGCCGCAGAAGAAGAGCCGGGTGATCAGCGACAAGGAGCGGCCTGTGGTGGCCTACCACGAGGCGGGGCACGCCCTGCTGGGCAAGCTGTTGCCGTACACCGACCCACCCCACAAAGTGACGATCATTCCCCAGGGGCCGGCCCTAGGGGTCACCATCTCGTTGCCGACGGAGGATCGCTACCTGGTGTCGCGGCGTGAGATCCTGGATCGGGTGGTGCAGGCGCTGGGCGGGCGGGCCGCCGAGGACCTGATTTTCGGGGAGATCACGTCCGGGGCCAGCAACGACTTGGAGGTCGTCACCAAGCTGGTGCGACGGATGATCACCGAATTCGGGATGAGCCAGGAACTCGGACCGATGACCTTCGGCAACCGAATCGACAACCCCTTTCTGGGCCGCGACCTGTCTCGGGACCGGTCCTTCTCAGAAGAGGTGGCCTCCCACATCGACCGGGAGATCAGCCGCGTGGTGGGGGAGTGCTACGACCGCGCGCTCACGCTGCTGCGGGACAATCGAGGCAAGCTGGACGACATCGCGCGTCGCCTGCTGGAGAAGGAGACGGTCACCTCCGGCGAGTTGGCGGAGATCGTGGAGGGTAAGCCGGCGGCCGTCTGATGGACGGCACGGGCGCCCCGGCGCGGTGGCATCGCCGCCGCCGGGGTTCCGCTACGCCGGGGCCGTCGGCCCGCGTGCGACCCGCACGAGGCTCCCAGTATGAGCGAGAAGGGGTGGATGTGGCGACGGACAGTGCGGTCCGCGACGGCCCGCCGGTGGCGGGGGCGGGCCCGCCTGGGCACGCCGGCGATCCGACCGATGCGGCTGGAGCGCGGCGTCGCGCGCATGAGTTGCGGCTTCGCCTCGAGCGCCGCAACCTTGCGGCATGGGTGTTGGTCCCAGGCGCCAGCCTCCGCTACTTCACCGGGGCGCGGGTCGAGGCCGGTGGGCGCCTGGTGTTGTTCGTGCAGCCCATGGAGGCACCCCCAGTGGTCGTGGCGCCCGACTTCGAACTCAGCGGCCTGCGCGCGGCCCTGGGGGACATTTCAGGATTGCGGCTGGTGGGCTACCGGGACGAGACGGGCCCGGCGCCCGCCGTGGCGCGGGCCTTGGGCTTCCTGGGTGCCCGCCCCACGCCCTTGGGCGCGGAGTTCGGGGCGATGCGCCTGTCCGAGCGGGTCGCGGTGGAAGGGGCGATCCCCCGGGCGCGCTGGCAGCCGATCGACGCCGATGTGGCCGCTCTGCGCCAGGTGAAGGAGCCCCAGGAGATAGTGGCGTTGCGGCATGCCGCGCGGCTCGCGTTGCGGGCCGTGTTGGCTGGCATCCAGGCCGTCGGGGCTGGCGAGCACGAGCGGGGGGTGGCTGCGGCCTGCGGCGCGGTGTTGGCCGCGCACGGGGCGTACTCGCCCTCAGGCATCCGCGTGGCCTCCGGCCCCCAGGGGGCGGATCCCCATGCCACCGGCGCGGAGCGGGAATTGGGCGCGGGGGATGTTTGCCGGATCGACGTGGGGGCCAGCTACGACGGGTATCTGGCCCACATCACCCGGAGCGTGGTGGTGCCCGGGGCGGAACCCGCGCCGGCCCTGGGGCGGGCCCTGGAGGTCGTGCGGGCGGCCCAGCAGGCCGCGCTCAACGCCGTGCGTCCGGGGAACACCGCGGAAGGCGTGGACCGGGCGGCGCGCCAGGTCGTCTCGGCGGCCGGACTCGGGCAGCATTTCCCTCACCGCACCGGACGAGGCCTCGGACTGGACGCCCATGAGCCGCCCTATCTGGTGGAGGGCAACGGGGAACCCCTGCGGCCGGGGATGGTCTTCACGCTGGAACCCGGCCTCTACCTCCCCGGGGTGGGGGGAGTGCGCCTTGCGGACGTCGTGCTGGTCACCGCCGCAGGGGCGGAGGTTCTCACCACCGCGAACTAGGTCCGGGGGGCGCGGGGCCTGCCGCTGGCGCGCCAGCGTGGGGAGGGACGGGATGGGTTGGGGCCGGCCGGTCGGGCGCCGTTGTGCCACGCCCGGCGCCGCGTTGGGGCACGTGGTGGTGCGAGGGCTCCGGGTAAAGGGCCGCCACGGCGTACTGCCTCTGGAGCACACGCAGCCGCAGCGGTTCCTGATCGATCTGGACCTGCGGGCGGCCGCCGCCGGGGACCGCCTGCAGGACACCGTGGACTATGCGGAGGCCGCGCGCCTCAGCGCCGAGGTGGTCCTTGGGCCGCATCGGGACCTGATCGAAGCCCTGGCGGGCGAGATCGCCGCCCGCCTCCTGGCAGCCTTCCCGCGGGTGTGGGGCGGGGTCGTGGTCGTGCATAAGCCCGACGCGCCGATCGGCTGGCCCGTAGCGGACGTGAGCGTCCGCCTACCGTTCCGGCGGCCGCGTCTCGGAGGAGGGCGCTAGGGTGCGCGTCTACCTCGGGCTCGGCAGTAACCTGGGGGACCGGGAGTCCCACCTCCGCCAGGCCATCCTTCGCTTGGCGGAAGCCGGACTGCCCCCACAGGCCGTCTCGCCGGTGTATGAGACAGAGCCGCAGGGGAAGACCGACCAGGACTGGTTTCTCAACTGCGTGGTGGCCGTGGACACGGAGTTGGCGCCGGAGGGCCTGTTGGCGGTGGTGCGCCAGATCGAAGATGCGGCTGGGCGCCAACGGGTGGTCCGCTGGGGTCCCCGGGTCCTGGATGTCGACATCCTCCTGTATGGGGAGTGCCGCATTCACACCAGCGACCTGGAGGTACCCCATCCGCGCCTGCATGAGCGGGCCTTCGTCCTGGTGCCTCTTTGCGACGTGGCGCCGGACATCGTGCTGCCGGGGCTGGGCGAGGCGCGTGCCCTGGCCGTGCGGCGGGCGGCGGAGGCAGGGCAGGGGCTCCGGCCCTGGGGCCGTCTCGGTCCGGGGGCGGGGGGCGCCTCCCCCCGCCCCACTCGGGCCAGGCTCCTGGCCGCCCTGGAGGCGAGCGCGTCGGCGGCGGTGTCCGGGGCGGCCTTGGCCGCGCAGTTGGGCGTCACGCGCGCGGCCGTTTGGAAACACGTGCAGAGGCTCCGGGCTGCCGGCTACGACATTCAGGGAGACGCGGGCCTGGGCTACCGCCTGCGCGGGGCGGCGCCGGAGGACGTGGCGCCGCTGCGCCCCGACGCGCTGATACCCGACGGGCCCCACGGGCTCGGCCCCATCCGCGTGGTGGCCAGCGTCGACTCCACGAATCGCTGGGCCCGGCGCCTCGGGTTGGAGGGCGCCCCGGAGGGAACGGTCGTCGTTGCCGAGGCCCAGACGGAGGGCCGGGGACGCGGCGGGCGGGGCTTCCTCTCCCCACCGGGGGGCCTCTACACGTCGGTGCTGCTGCGGCCGAACGTCGTTCCGGCTCAGGCCGCGCGCCTGACGCTCTTGGGCGCGTTGGCCGTCAGCCAGGCCCTGGACGCCTGGACGCCGCAGCCGACGGCCATCAAGTGGCCCAACGACATCCTGCTGCCCGCGGGCAAGGTGTGTGGGATTCTGCTGGAGTTGGTCGGCCGCGAGGACCGCCTGGATTTCGTGGTCCTGGGCCTGGGGATCAACGTCCGGACGGCCCCGGCGGGGGTTGGCGCGACGAGTCTCTGGGATGTCGCCGCCCACGTCTCACGGGCCGAGGTGGGCCGGGCCGTGCTCGGGCGCCTCGATCACCTCTATCGGGAGTTCCAGGCGGGTGGGTGGCCGCACATCCTCCAGGCGTGGCGTCTCCGCTGCGGCACTCTTGGTCGCCTGGTCCGCATCGATCCCGTCTGCGGCATCCCCGTGTGCGGACGGGCCGTGGGCGTGACCGACGACGGGGCGCTGCAGGTGGAGGTAGACGGGGCGGTGCAGACGGTGTTCGCCGGCGACGTGCGCCACCTGCGCCCGGCCGAGGCGGCGGGCGTGGCACAGGCCGCCGCCACCCGACGCCGGGGCCCCCGTTCTCCAGGTCCCGGTGGGAGCAATTTGGAGGGAGGCGGCGCGGGTTGCTCCTGACGGTCGATGTGGGCAATACGCACACGGTCCTGGCGGTCTTCGCGCAGCGACGCCTGCTCCACGCCTGGCGTCTGTCCAGTGCCCGTGAAGCCACGGCCGACGAACTCGCCCTGACCCTGCGCGGACTGCTGGATCAGCGAGGGTTCGGCCTGCCGGACGTGCGCGGCCTGGCCTTGGCCTCGGTGGTGCCGCCCCTGGGGGAGTCGTGGCGGCAAATGGCTTCTGCCTATCTGTCCTGCCGCCTGGTGTCCATCGGCTCCGGGGTGGAGACGGGCCTGCGGCTGGAGGTCGACCAC
The DNA here is from genome assembly GCA_027335545.1 of Clostridia bacterium. Next base: position 1,141 of record DAHWHV010000010.1, on the reverse strand, counting down.
CCCGGGGAGGTGGGGGCAGACCGCATCGCCGACGGTGTCGCGGCCTGGCGCCTGTATGGCGCCCCGGTGGTGGTGGTGGACTGCGGAACGGCGACCAAGATCGAGGCCATCGCCGCCGGGGGGCGCTACGTGGGTGGCGTCATCGCTCCGGGGATCGCCATTTCCGCGGAGGCGCTCTTTCAGAGCGCCGCGCTGCTGCATCGCGTGCCGCTGGAGGCCCCGGTCCGCGTTCTGGGTAAGAACACGGCGGAGCAGGTGCAGGCGGGGATCGTCTTCGGCTTTGCCGGGCAGATCGATGCCTTGGTGGACCGAGTGCGTGCGGAAATGGGCGGTGCGAGCCGGGTCGTGGCGACGGGCGGGCTGAGCGGTTTGGTGGCTCCGGCCAGTCGCACGATCACCGACGTGGATCCCGCCCTGACCCTGCACGGCCTTCGCCTGATTTACGAGCGCCAAGTGGGCGGTCAGACGGCAGGCGGTCAGACGGAGAGGGAGACGGAGGGGGAGACGGAGGGGGAGACGGAGGGGCCACTCGCCGGTGCTGGGCAGGCGGTCGGTGATGGGGTGCCTGTGCCGTGAGGCGGCTCTTTGACCGCGGTGATGGGGTGGGGAGCGCCGGGATTGCCTCCCCCGGGCGGCCGTGCCCCCCGCTGGTGTTGTGACGGCGACCGCGTGCGTAGATTCCCGTCCGGGGTGAGGTCGCCCCCCGTTCCCGTGCCTTGGTGGCGTTCCCGCAGCGCGCCACCGGGCTCGGGGGGTGGAGGGTCCAGGCCCTGAGGGGGGAGCGTCGTTGACAGCGACAGAGGGGCCAACCTATAATCAACCCCCGCGTGGCGGCGTGCACCGTCGGGCGCCCACCAAGGCCAAGTCGCGCGCCCCGTCGCCCGCGAGCCGGCCCCAGGCGGCTACGGGGCGCAAGAGCGCGGGCGGACCAGCGCCGAAGCCGCGGAAGTCGAACAAGCACACCGCCAAGAGAGAGGGTGCACCGGCGGTCATGGCCGAGCGTGAACGCGAAGTGCTGCTGACGGCTGCCGGGCTTCAGAAACTGGAGCGTGAGCTCGAGGAGTTGAAGACCGTTCGTCGGCGTGAGGTAGCCGAGCGGATCAAGGTGGCGCGGGAATTCGGCGATCTGTCCGAGAACTCC
>DAHWHV010000641.1 GCA_027335545.1 Clostridia bacterium | reverse complement strand
GCGACGAGGTGGAGGGCCTCCTGACCGCCATTGCGACGGGGCAACGACGCGGGAAAGGCGATGCCGCGGAGGTCGTGGGCGGAGGGCACGGGGTAGGCGAACGCGTAGATGCCCACGCGGGGGTTGGAGGTGTGGCCGGCGCGGACGGCGGCTCCGGTCAGCACCGGGGTTAACGGCCGTCCGGGGGACCACCAGTCCGGCCAACTCGTGGTCACGGCGCGGGCCGGGGCACCGCGCAACAGCAGGTGTAGGGTGAAGGGTACGGGGCCGTAGCTGGCGCTGCCCAAGATGAAGACGCGCCGGTAGCGTCCGGCGGGGACGGGAACGGTTATCCTGGGCGCCAGGAGCGGGGGTGGCCAGCGGAGGTGGGTCGGGGCGGCCAGCCCCAAGCTGGCCACGGCGAAGGCGCCCCCCAGCGGCACCATCCACAGCACCGACAGGCCCGCGGGGAAGAAGGCGGGCCTCTCCCGGAGGCCGGCCAACCAAGCGGCGCCGCGGTCGAGCAGGTAGCCCCCCAGCAACAGCCAGGGGAGGATCGCCACCGTGAAGTGGTGATCCTCCAGCGAGGGCGAGCACAGCAGGACCAGCCCGGAGGCCAGCGCCGCCTCGAGGCGCGGATCGAGTGCAGGTCGCCGGAGCACCAAGAGGAGGCAGAGGCCTAGGGCACCGAGTCCGAAGAGTTCGGAGTCGCGCGTCAGGGCGTGGGGGGCGTGCCGCGGCCAGATCATGAGGATGCCGCGGAAGGATTGATTCCAAGGGGCCGCCCCGTGCGCCCAGGCCGAGTGCTCCACGGCCGGCAGGGTGTGCAGGATGTAGGTCGGCAGCAGGGACCACCCCAGGACCAGGCCGGAGGCCAGGCAGGCGGCCCCGACGGTGGCCCATCCGGCGACGGAGCCCCAGAGGGCCGCCCGCCCCCTGGGGCTCCGTCGGTCCCCCAGCCAGCGCAGCGGGAAGTACACCAGGAGGATCGCCGGCGTCACCTTCAACACGGCGGCGATCCCGATGGCGATGCCCCCGAGCACGGCCGACCAGCGGGGGGGCCGGGGGCGGCAGAGCGCGGCCACGCCGAGCGCCAGCAGGGCCAGGATGAGCGCGTTGGGCTGACCCCAGTAGAAGTTGCTGACCAGCGGCTGTGCCCAGAGCGCGAGTCCGAACAGCAGCAGCCAGCGCCACCAGCGGAAGGTGGGGCTGGCGTGCCAGGCGGCCACGGCGATGCCCAGGGCCAGAGCCAGCAGGTTGACCTGCGTCCACAGCTGGCGGGCGACCTCGTAGGTGAGGGCGCCCAGGGGCGCCCACAGCAGGGCGAAGGGCGGGGGATAGCCGAACAGGTCCGCGTGGTCGTAGGGAAAGTGGTGGCGCCGCATCCAGCGGTCCTGCGCCGCCACGCTGTAGAGGCGCTGGGCGGGGTGTCGGTGGTCCCAGGCCACGCGCATGGCATAGAAGAACCAGGAGAAGTCCAAGCGGCTGCCGATGCCCCGGTTGCGATAGATGGGTCCCACCGCATGCCAGAAGTGCAGGACCGAGGCCACCGCGACGGCGGCCGCCACCAGGGCGGCGGCCGCTCCGAGCCAGCGCTTCGGACCGAGCGAGCCGGAGCGCGCCCGCGTCGCCGCCCCCCCAATGGCCATCCGCCCGCCCGGCCCCCTCCCTGCCCATTGCCCCCGCGGCGCGGGACCGGGTCCGGCGCCTGTTCCTCCGAATCCCTGCCCGCGCCTGCGCAGACGGGGCCGCCGTCAGGGCAGCCCGGAGGGTGCCCCTCCGG
>DAHWHV010000638.1 GCA_027335545.1 Clostridia bacterium | reverse complement strand
ATCGCCCATCGCCTCTCCACGATCACCCACGCCGACCGCATTCTCGTCCTACAGGATGGCGCGGTCGTGCAGGAGGGGCGCCACGAGGAGCTCCTGGCGCGGGGCGGGCTCTACGCCGCGTTGTACGGGGCGCAAGTTGGGGTTGAGGCGGGGGAGGGTGCGCCCGGGGGGTGAGCCGGGACGCTTCCCCCCGCGAGGCCGGCCCGCCGCACTCGGGTCGCGTGGCCTTCAGAGACCGGCCTGCACCGTCGCGATGCTCGGCCCCGCGGTGGTCCCTCCGATTCGACCTCGCCCTGGACATCCACGGCCGTGCCGATCGCCGCCCAGGCGCGGCTCCACGCCGCGGCCCGCGGAGCTTCGCCTAGCCCCTCGGTCACCTAGACAGGGACGCGCCCCCAGGCCTGTCACCCCTGTCCCCCCTCGGACATACCCTGGCGCCACCGAGGGGGGATGGCGCCTTGCGCACGCTCATCGTCAACGCCGACGACTTCGGCCTCAGCCCCGGGGTGTCGCGGGGCATCGCCGAGTCCGTCGACCGCGGGATCGTCACCAGCACGTCGCTGATGGTAAACATGCCGGGGCTCGGCACGGCGGTGCGCCTGGCCCAGGCGCGCCAGCGGCTGTCCGTCGGCCTACACTTCAACCTGACCTACGGCAGCCCGCTGTCCGAGCGCCAGGACGCGCCGAGCCTGGTTGGGCCCGGCGGGCGCTTCGTGCCCGTCGCCCACCCGGCGGCGGCCGGTTGGTCGGTCGCCGACATCCGCCACGAGCTGCTCCGCCAGCTCAACGTATACCAGCGGACGGGCCTGCCCCTGACCCACGTGGACGCGCACCAGTTCATCGACGGGCACGACGGCGTGTTCGGCTGCCTGCTCGACCTGGCCCGGGAGGCTGGCGTCTCCCTCCGCTCCCGTCGGCGCGAGGCCGTGCGGGCCGCGGGGGGGACCACCACCGACCACCTGGTCAGCGACGTCTACTTTGAGGGGGACGGGCAGGTGCGCCTCTTCCGGCACGTCCTGGGGCTGGCGCCGGGTGTGACGGAACTGGTCTGCCACCCGGGGTTCGTGGACCGGGCCCTGCGCGGCGTGTCGAACTGGACGGGGGAGCGGCTGCGCGAGTTCTGGGTCCTCACGGGGCCGACGCCCCGGCGCCTGGTCGAGGCGGCGGGGGTGCGCCTCGCCTCCTTCGCGGACGTGGACCTCGCCGCGGGGTCCCCGGAGCCGGAGCGGCCCCTGTTCGATGTCGGCTTCGACGCCGGATACAACCGCGGCTACGACTCGGGGTATGACGCCGCCGAGCGCAGCGCCCGTGAGGCGGGTCTGAGGTGTCGCTGGGACCTCTTCCGCCAGAACCACCTGGCCGTACCGGAACTGGGCGGCCGCAAGGCCGTCGCCGTCGTTCCGGCGCGCAACGAGGAGCGCACGCTGCCGGTCCTGCTGGGGCAGCTGCGCCGCCTGCCCCTGGAGGCCATCGTCGTCGTGGTGAACGGCTCCTCCGATCAGACACACGCCGTGGCGGCCGCCGCGGGCTGCGTGCTGCTGGACTACCCCTTCGCCCTGGGCCACGACGTCGGGCGCGGGGCGGCCCTGCTGGACCGGGACGCGGACGTCTGGCTCTTCACCGACGCCGATCTGGTCTGCGAGGCGGAGGACCTGGTCCCGTTCCTGCAGGCCGTGGCCGGCGGCGTCGATGTCGCCCTCAACGACCTCACGAGCCTGGTGCCGCTGGAGCACCGCACGCACGTCGTCAACGTGGCTAAGGCCTTCCTCAACAGCAGCCTGGGGCGGGCCGACCTCGGCATCAACTCGCTGACCGCGGTCCCCCACGCCCTCAGCCGCCGGGCCGTGGAGGCCATCGGTCGGGCGAGCCTCGGGGTCCCGCCGTTGGCGCAGGCACGGGCCCTGATCGGCGGCCTCCAGGTCCAGGCCGTGCACACGGTGGATGCCATCACGCAGAACCGGGTACACGCCGCCGACTCCCCCGATCGGGGTGCGAAGGTCCTCGAGCAGCTGATCTTGGGGGACCACCTCGAGGCGATCGCCTGGGTCCTGCAGCGCTTGGGGGATCGGGCCGGGGCCGCCGACAACCTGCGGCGGCGGGACGTGTTGGGCGCGCCGGACGGGGAGGGGGAGCGGGTATGAGCCGGGGCGGCGGGGACGAGGCGGGCCCGGCCTGGCCTTTGGAGGGCGGGCCGCAACCGGTGGGTGTAGACGCGGATGAGGCGCTCTTCGACCTGCTCGGGCAACGGGTGGCCCTGCCCGGGGTGACGGTGGCGCAGGTCCTGGCGGCCGGGGTCCGGGCCTTGGCGGGGCAGGCGGTGGCCATCCTGGATGTAGACGACGTGGCCGAACGGATCGCCCTAGCCTTGCGGGAGCGGCACCCCTTCTCCCTGATCCGTTTCGGAGACGGAGAGTCCCTGACCCTGGCCCAGGGCCTGGTGCTCGGGCCAGCCGAGGTGCTGGCCCGCGGCCCCTTCCTGCCGGCCGGGGGCGTGCCCATCCCCGCGCCGCAGGTGCGGGACGGCCTGCTGCAAGGCATCCGCCGCGCCGACCTCGTGGGGATACCGCTCTCCCGCTCCAGGGACTACCAGCCCCTCTTCGCCTCCGCCCTGGCGGCGGCGGGTGAGGCCCTGCCCGTGGGGCGCCTGACGCACTCCCTGGTCAATTACGAGTTGTGGAAGCACGGGCGGCTGGCGCCGCTGTTGGCGGGTCGGCGCGTGCTGGTGGTCGGGGGCCAGGGGCAGCGCTTCGCCGAGTTCCTGGCCGCCCACGGTGTGACCGTGGCCGGCGTCGTGGCACCGTTCCGGGGCGTCACCGACCTGGGCCCGGCCCTGGAGGCGTGTGCCCAGCATCGCTTCGACCTGGCCCTGGTGTCCGCTGGGGTCGCCGCCTGCCTGCTGTGCCCGGAGCTCAGCGCGCGCCTGGGCGTGGTGGCGCTGGACTTCGGGGCCATGGCGGATGAGGCCCTGCGCGAGGGGCTGTGGGTGCCGGGGCCGCCGTCCGGCGGACCCCTGGACGCCGCGGCGGTGGCGGGCGTCTGCGCGGCGGCCGGGTGGAGGGTGGGGCCGGAGTTCCGCTTCACGGCCCAGTTGCTGCAGGTGGCGGGCCCGGCCGCGGTCCACCGCTACACGCTCTGGTGGTGGCAGGACGGGAGCGTGCGGCGCGCGGCCTTCGTCGCCAAGACGGGGGGCGAGGGCGGGCAGCTCGCTCGCGAGGAGGACGCGCTGCGCGCCGTCCGGACCTGCAGCCCGTTCGCCGTTCCCGCCGTGCACCTGCGGGACGCACGGCTCCTGGCCCTGACCGACCTGCCGGGTACGCCGCTTGGCGCGCACCCGCGGGTGCTCTGGGAGGAGGCGGCCTTCGGCCTGGCCGCCCTGCACGCGCGCGCCCGCCGACTTGGTCCCGACCTGGCGGCGGACCGCCCTTGGTCCTGGGAGGCCCACACGGCCCGCGCGGGGGCCGTCGTGGCCGAGGCCCTGGCCGGGGCGGCGGCCCTGGGGCCGGGGCGGCGGCCCCTGGCCCGGCTCCTGGAACGTGCCTGGTCCGAGGGCCTGCGCGCGGGGGCCCCCTTGGGGGAGCGGACGACGCTCGTGCACGGGGACTTCCGGGCGGCCAACGTCCTGGTGCCGCCCCGGGCCGGCCCGCTGGCCGTCGTCGATTGGGAGGACGCGGCGGAGGCCCCGCCGGTCTGGGACGTGGCGGTGCTGGCGCGCACGCTGCCGCCGGCCGACCGCGACGCCGTGCTGGCGGCCTACGGGGAGGGCCGGGCGGCGGTCGGCTGGCCGCTGGACCGGGCCGAGGCCGTCCACGACTTCACGGTGTACGCGCGGCTCGGCCTGGCCGAATCCCTCGCCTACCTGCTGGCCGCCGAGGAGCGGTTGGGGGAGCCCGCAGGGGAGGGGGCTGCTGTCGCGGTGCAGGTGACTGCGGCCCTCGGCCGGCTCCAGGCCTACCCCCCGCGTTGAGGCCGGGGGGTGGGGGCGGGGCAGGGCTGCGGGGCAGGGCCCGCCGCGAGCCAGCGCCGGCCAGCGGGGGTGTTGTCGGGCCTGGCCCTCGCCGCGATTCTACCGCCGTTCCGCAGACGCCCAGCGTCCCTCAGGGTGCGCCGCGGGCCGCGGACGCCGCTGGCGGGCGCCCGCCGTGCGGGGCGCGGAAGTACGACTCCAGCACCCCCAGCGCGGGCTTGTCCTGCAGGTTGTAGCCGTTGTTGTCGGCCGTGGCCGGCCAATCCGGCCCGTCGCTGGGGTTGGCCCACCAGAACCAGAAGAGGCCGTGCAGCCACGGCTCCTGATAGATGGTGGAGAGGGTGGCTCGGTAGCACTCGGCCTGCAGGCGCAGGTCCAGGGGGGAGCGTGGTTGCCAGGCCCCGGGGCTGGCGGCGGTGGAGCGGGCGCTGTAGTACCCGAGTTCGGTGATCACGACCGGCTCGTGCGTGAGGCCGAACGCTTGGCGCCAGGCCGCGATCCGAGCCGCCTGGCGCCTCCAGGCCGCGTCCAGGGAGGACTGGCTGGGATCGGCGTTGGCTGGCGCCGCCAACGGGAAGTAGGCCTCCAGCCCGATGGCGTTCAGGCGCCGCCAGAAGGCGGCCGGGATCTGGCGGTAATCGGGGTAGTCCGCCCCGTAGGTGAGGGGGCCGCTGTAGGCGGCGCGTGCGACCGCGATCAGGTGGAGGTAGTCCGGCAACAGGGCCGGGTTGTGGTCGGAGGTGTCGTTCTCATCCCCGATCGCGAGCATCTCCACCCCGTTGGCCTGGGCCAGGCGCGCGTAGTGGGCGATCTCGGCGTCGTAGGAGCGGAACCACGCGGCCCAGGACCTCGGATGGAAGGCTCCCTGCCAGGCCTCGCCGGTGGTGGCGTTGACGAAGGGATCCAGGAAGACCCTCATGTGCAGTTGGTGGATGAGGCGGATGAGGTGGACCAGGGAGGCGTCGCTGGGGGTCTGGTCGGTCGGGGCGATGTGCGTGGAGCGCGGGGTGGCCTGGTACCAGGCCGTCTGGACCGAGACGGCGTTGGCGCCGGTGACGGCCAGTTGGCGCACCAGGGCATCCGAGGTCGCCGTGGCGAAGACGGTGGCGGTGTACCCGGCGTAGGTGATCCCCCGCAGGAACCCGGCTCCTGCCGGCGGGGCGCTGGGGGAGGGCGCCGTGCCGGTGCGCCCGGTGGGCGTTGCCGACGCGCGGGACAGGGGAGGCGACGACAGAGAGGAACTGGGATTGGGGCGGGCGACCGGGGGAGACCCGGAAGCGGCGAAACTGGAGGAGCTCGACGCAGGGGAGGACCCCGAGGCAGGCGAGGACCGCGCAGGGACGGTGCCGCCCGGGCCGACCCCCAGCGGGTGCGCCCGAGGGGCGGATCCTGGGCCGTGGGTGCCGGTCGCCGCGCAGCCCGTGCCCCAGAGCAACCCGACGGCCAGAACGAGGGCCCGGCCCGCCGACCAGGGGCGCACCGCCGTCTTGGACACCTGCATGGCACCTCCGCACCCCCAGGGCAGCCGGCCGGCGACCCGGACGGGGCACACCTCGGGTCCGGCCGCCGGTCCCCACCACGCCGGGGCGCTTGGGCCAGGGCGGAGGGGGGACACTCGCTCCAGACCGCCGCTTCGAGCGGGTGCGCGCGGTCTCCTCCCCTGTAAGGGCGATACTGCGATGGGACATACTGTCTGTCCCGCCACGGTGGCCGCTGCCGGCTGGCGCCTGGCAGATCCGGCCCTGGCTGACGCCGGCGGGACGCCGTGCCGTGCGGTCCCGGGCGGATCAGGGGTGGGGGAGGTGGCGGCCGTGGCCCGGGGGCAGCCCGGCGAGGCCCGGGGGGTGTCCGGCGGGGCGACCTTTGCGCGGGGCGCGGCCGGGGCTTACCGCTACCGGCTGTGGCGGCGCTGGGGGGAGGGCGCGGCGGTGCTGTTCGTCCTGCTCAACCCCTCCACCGCCGACGCCGACCACGACGACGCGACGCTGCGGCGGTGCGTCGCCTTCGCCCGCCGCTGGGGGTACGCGGGCCTGGAGGTCGGCAACCTCTTCGCCCTGTGCGCGACGGATGCGCGCCGGCTGCGCACGGTGGCCGACCCGGTGGGCCGTGCCAACGACCGCTACCTGCGGCGGGCCGCCCTCGGTGTGGATCTGGTCGTCGTCGGTTGGGGGGTGGCGGGTGGGCACCTCGGGCGGGACGCCGTCGTCGGCCGCCTGCTGGCGCGCGCCGCTCCGGGGCGGCTCTTCTGCCTCGGCCGGACGGCCGCCGGGCACCCCCGGCACCCCCTGTATGCCGCCGGGGGCCTCGTCCCGGTCCCCTTCACGCCGCTGCAGGGGTCGCACCCGTAGCCGGTCGCCGCGGGGCGTCCCAGCAGCAACCGTGGGGCGGCCGCCGGCGCGGCCCGGGCCGGGCGCGAT
>DAHWHV010000632.1 GCA_027335545.1 Clostridia bacterium | reverse complement strand
CACCGCGCGCAGGGCCGCCTCCCGCTCGTCGGTGCGCACCTGGCCGACGCCGAGCAGGATCTGTCCCTGCTCCGTGCCGACGGCGCAGAGCAGGGCGTTCGCTCCGGCCACCCGTAGCCGCCGGAGTTCCAGCAGATGCCTCCCCCCCCTGCCGGTCGCGGCCTCCACGGCGACCAGTGCGGCCGCCGCAGCCAAGCGGACGGGGTCCGCCCCGGCGGCCGCCGCGGCGCTGCGCCCGTCGAACTCCCGCCCCGCCGCGTAGAGGGTGACACCGACTTCCAGCGTCGCGCCACAGCGGGACAGGGCGCACTGGACCAATTGCAGCCGGCCGCGCTCGGGCCCGAGATCCCGCGGGCTGCGGACCGCGGTCACCGCGAACAGGCTGCGCGGGACGTAGAGATTCCAGAGGCTGAACCACGCGCTCTGGATGTCCTTGGCCACGCCGAGACGCCGTGCCGCCTGGGCGACGACCCGCACGCGTTGGGGCAATGGCTCCTGGCTCTGACGCACGACACGGCAGGAATGCACCCCCACCACCCGCCGCGCGGCCCTCTCCAACTCGGCGACCGCGATCAGCGGCTGGGGATGACGGCGCGCGAACTCCTCCTCTGGCGAGGCCGGACCTAACTCCCCGGGCGGCAGCGGGTAAGTCGGCGCTGGTGCCTGGAGTCGGGGCCGGTAGCGATCGGGCCCCATGCCTGCATCCTCCCCGACCACCCCGCCAAGGCGGGGCACCACTCAAATGGGGGCGGCCGCCCGCCGCGCGCACCTCAACCGGCGACGGTCTGCTGCGCCCGCAACACCCGATCCGCCAAGAGCCACAGCCCTCCATAGACGAGGGTGTGCCCGCCGGTCACCACGGGGGGGTCTGACGCCCAAGCCGCGGCGGTGAACTCGCGCAGCCGGGCATCCGTGATCCCCCCGGCATCCCCCACGTCCGCGTGGAACCGGTCCGACTCCGAGAGCGGTTGCCGCCAGTGCGCCATGACCACGCGGGTGTCGAACAGCACCGCGTCCCCGCACCCCCGCAGCAGGCGGAAGAACGCCGCGGGCCCCATGGCGTCGCAGACCCGACCGACGAGGGATTCCACGGTCCCGGCCGCGACCCGCCCCAGGGCGCGCATCCCCCGCTCCTCGGAGAAGACGCGCAACCGGCAGCGCAGGTGCATGTTCAGATAGCCCGTCACCGGGGGGCCAACGCGCCCCAGCAGGGCCAGTTCCGCACCGTCGGCCCCCAGCACGGCCCCCACGACGTCCAAGCGGCGGCGCAGGGCATCCAGCCAGGGAAGGTCTCCGGCCGCGAACACCCCCCGCGTCCGGGGGCCGATCCCGGGCTCCCCGGACAGGACGGCGGCGTCAGCGGGCGTATCCAGGTCGAAGTTGACCCGCGCGCTGTTCTCGACCAGGACCCGACGCAGGCCCGCCGACGAAAGGGCCTGCCCGAGGGCGTTATCGGAATCCGGCAGGGCCACCGTGAGCGCGGCCTGCGCGGGGGAGAAGCACACCACGTCCGGAGACTGCGGGTTGTTCTGCACGCTCGCCCCCGGGTTCTGCGTGGCCAGCAGCAGGAACCGGCGCAGGTCCTCCGGACCGTACAGGGGGGCGGCCGCCCCCCCGAGCACCAGCGCCAATCCCGCCCGATGGCGGGCGAGGAGGTGCTGCAGGCACTCCCCGAAGTGAAAGGAGGGCTGTAGGCGGGCGGAGTCCTCCACCTCGACGCCTGTTGGCGCGGCGGCGGCCAACTCCCGGCGATCGGTGACCAGCACGACCCGGTCCAGGGCCCCCTGGTCGCGCAGGGCGCCGAGGACATCCAGCGTGTCCAGGGCGATGGCGTGGCGGAGGCGGCGGATGTCCCGCTCGAGGGAACTGCCGATTTCACCACCGCCCTCGAACACAAAGGCGACGGACGGTCCGGACGGCGGGGGGGCGAGCGGCGATCCCGGCATGGCGGCCTCCTCGTGCGAGCGTGGGAGCGGCCCGCGCGGCGCGAC
>DAHWHV010000605.1 GCA_027335545.1 Clostridia bacterium | reverse complement strand
GCACGGCCCCGCACCCCCGCCGCTTCCCCGCGCGGCGCCCCACCCCCGCTGCCGGCGGGCGGCCGCGGGCGCCGCGGTTCTGGCGGCCAGGCCAGGCCGGGCCGGGCGCGGCGGGCCCGCCCGGCACCCCCTGGGATGCTCCGGGCTTGTCGTCCGCCGCGAAATCGGATAGTCCTAAGGCGGCGCAACCCGGCCAGCGTGCCGGTCGGCCTACAGGGGGAGTCGTGGGTGCCGGCACGTTCCGGGCGCTACCGGGCGCGGCGCGGGGGCGGCGTGCCCGGGGTGATGTGGGCCTTTGCGGCCGTGGTCGCCGCCATCCTGGTCCTGGTCCTGGTCCGGGTGGCCGGCCCCAAGCCAGGTGGGGCTTCCCCGCTGGTGGGTCAGCCCGTTGCGGCCTCGATCCTGCGCGACGTCACCACCACGCCCACCTCGGTCCTGGACGCCGTCGGCACCCGGGGGATCAACCTCCCCAGCGGCGGCACGACACAGGTGTGGAAGGACTCGGCCGGTAAGCCCGTGGTCTTCTACCTCGGGGCCGAGTACTGCCCGTTCTGCGCGGCCTCGCGCTGGGTCCTGGTCTCCGGCCTCGGCCGCTTCGGCACGTGGCGGGGCCTGCGCTACTGGAGCTCCTCCTCGACGGACGTCTACCCGAGCACCCCGACCTTCACGTTCCTGCACGCCTCCTTCAGCAGTCCCTACGTGGACTTCCAGGGCGTCGAGCAGGAGAACCAGTCGTTCCAGCCGCTGCAGACCCCGACGGCGACCCAGCAGGCGATGCTGCAGAAGTACGGGCGCACGCCCTACCTGCCGAGCAACCAGGTCAACAGCTACCCCTTCATCGATGTCGGCAACCGCTTCCTCTGGGGGCAGGCCGTGTACAGCCCCGGGGCGTTGACCGGCCAGCTCTGGCCCGCCATCGCCGCCTCGGTGCGTTCGGGCCAGGGGCCCGCCGGGCAGGCGATCCTCGCCGGCGCCAACGTCCTGGCGGCCGCCGTGTGTGCCGTCGACGGGGGCAGGCCGGCGTCGGTCTGTACGACGGCGGGGGTCCGCGCCGCTGCCGCCAAGCTGCCCCCGCCCCACGGCGGGAAGGCCAAGTGAGTTCGGGTGCCGCCCGCTGGCGCCTGGGCCTGTCCGCGGCCGGGGCGGTCGTCTCGGTCTACCTGACCCTGGTCCACTACACGACCGCGGTGCCCCTGGTGTGCCCGGCCCACGGCGTGATCGACTGCGCCCAGGTCCTGACCAGCCCCCAGTCCGTGCTCCTGGGGTTGCCCCTGGGCGCCTGGGGCCTGCTGTGGTTCCTGGTGATGGGGGGCCTGACCATCGCCGCCGAGCGCGGCGACGGGTCAGGGGGGGAGCGGATCGCCGCCTGGCGGCGCGCCTGGGTGGGCCTGGGTGCCGTGGCGGTCGTGTACTTCATTTACCTGGAGTTGCTGGTCATCGGCAAGCTCTGCCTCTGGTGCACCTCGGTGCACGTCCTGGTCCTGGCCCTGCTCCTGCTGGAGGGCCTGGGGTAGGCGGTCCCCGCAAGGGTCCCCCCTTGCGGGGACCGCCCCCGGCTCCGGCGTCTGGGCGTCCACGACCGGCGCCACCCAGCAGTGGTCTCCCGGCTGGCTGGGCCTCTTGGTATCGCCCCCCTGGGGGGGCCGCCAGCGCCCCCGGGCGCACGGCGGACGCCCGGGGCCAGCCGGCCGAAGGCCAGCAGAGGCCCGGACCGCGGCCGTCCGGTTCGGTGCCGCGCCAGGCGCCGGCGGCGTGCACGCCCTCCGGCCCGCTGGGCGCGGCGCCCGGCCGCGCGCGGTGCGTCCGTCGGTTGCCCACAGCCCCGCGGCGGGGCAAGTCAGGGCCGAAAGGGGCGAAGGCCCGGTCGGACGGAGTGTGCCCACGCCGAGCCTTCGGTGTGTGCGCCTTCCGGCCACCGGGGGAGGCATGCGAGCGACGTGGGCGGAGGTCGACCTCGGGCGGCTGCGGCACAACGTGGTGGCCTTGCGCGCCCGGCTGACGGGAGGGGCGGCCCTGATGGCCGTGGTCAAGGCGGACGGCTACGGCCACGGGGCGGTCCCGGTGGCGCGCGCCGCCTTGGACGCCGGGGCCGTCTCCCTCGGCGTGGCCATTCTGGAGGAGGGGCTGGCCCTGCGGCGGGCCGGTCTCGCGGCCCCGATCCTGGTGCTGGGGTGGACCCCGGCGGAGCGGGCTGCCGAAGTGCTGGCGGCCGATCTGCAGCAGGCGGTCTTCCGGCTGGAGGACGCCCAGGCCTTCGCGGCGGCGGCCCGCGCCGCGGGGGCGGACGCCCGCCTGCACGCCAAACTGGACACGGGCATGGGGCGCCTCGGTTGGCCGGTGCGGACGGAGGCCGGCCAGGCGACGGCCATCCGGGAGGTCGCCGCCATCGCGGGCCTGCGGGGGGTGGAGTTGGTGGGCCTGTTCACCCACTTCGCCGGCGCCGACGAGCCCGACCTGGCCCCGGCCCGGCGGCAGTTGGCGGCGTTCCGCGCCGTCAGCGACGGGCTCGCCGCCCGGGGGGTGCGGCCGGCGGTGCGCCACTGCGCGAACACGGCGGCGCTGCTCCGCCTGCCCGAGGCGCACTTCGAGCTCTGTCGCGCCGGTATCGGCCTGTACGGGTACGGCCCCTGGCCGCCCGCGGCGGCGGAGCTCCTCCCCGTGCTGTCTTGGCACACCCGTGTCGCCTTTCTCAAGGACCTGGAGGCCGGGGACGCGGTGAGCTACGGCGGTACGTACACGGCGGCCGCGCGGGAACGCGTGGCGACCCTCCCCGTCGGCTACGCCGACGGCCTGCCCCGCCTGCTCAGCGGCCGGGGTCACGTGCTGGTGGGGGAGGGGGTGGCCCCGCTGCTGGGGCGCGTCTGCATGGACCAGGTGGTCGCCTCCGTCCAGGGCTGCGGTGCCGTGCGTCAGGGCGATCCCGTGACCATCCTGGGCGAGGCCGCGGGCGGCCAGCAGTGGGCCGACGACCTGGCGGCGCAGGTCGGGACCATCAGCTACGAAATCCTCTGCGGCCTCAGCCCCCGCGTCCCGCGCGTCTATCGGGGGGAGGCGTAGTGGCCCCCGCCCCGGCCGGGGCGGGGGGCGACTGCGCCGTGGGCCGTGGTAGAGTGGTGGCGGGTGCGGCTCGGCGGCCCGGCTGGCCGGGCCGAGGCGGAGGTGGCCATGGACGCGGCGGACCGGCGTGTCTTCGAGAAGATCCTGCTGGCGCACTACCTGCACCTGGACTCCTGGGACGGCCAGAAGTATCGGCAGACGCAGGAGCGCTGCCTGGGGTGGCTCTTGGACGCCAAGGAGACCCGCACCCTCGCCTACCTGCAGTACGAGTACCTGCGGGGCCGGGATGCGGAGTTCATTCCCTTTCTGTGCGAGACGCTGGGCCTGCCCTACGACGGGCCAAGTCACGGAGCCGCCAACGGAGCCGCCGACGGGTCCAGCGGGTCCAGCGGGTCCAGCGGGTCCAGCAAGGAAGCCCTGCTGCGGCGCTACGGCGCCCTGGCCGCCGGGGCCCTGGCCGCGGCCCGGGCCCGGGGGGGATACTGATGCGCGCCGCGGACCGGGCGGTCCTCGGCAAGCTGTTCCTGGCCGAGCGCGCCGCGCGCGGCCGGCCGCCCGCCGAGGCCTTCGACCGCTTCCTGGCCTCCCTGACGCCGCGGGAGGCGCGCCACCCCCTCGCGGCCTGGATCGCCCGGCGCCGGG
>DAHWHV010000599.1 GCA_027335545.1 Clostridia bacterium | reverse complement strand
CTCGCGCGTGACCAACGACGTCGGCGCCATCCAGAACGTCGTCACCGGTACGCTGGTGAGCCTGGTCACCAACGTCCTGGTGATCACCACGACCCTGATCTTCATGTTCGGCATGAGCTGGCAACTGACGCTGCTCTCGCTGGTGGTGGTGCCGGCCTTCATCGCCCCGACGCAGCACGTGGGCTCGATCCGCCGCAACCTGCAGCGGCGCATCCAGCAGGTCCTGGCCCGGATGACGGCGCAGCTCACGGAGACGATCGGCGTCAGCGGGGCGCTGCTGGTCAAGGCCTTCGCCCGCGAGCGCCTGGAGGCGGAGCGCTTCTCGGGCATGAACACGGAGCTGCGCGACCTGCAGGTGCGCCAGCAGCTCGTGGGGCGCTGGCTGTTCATGTGGCTGGGCCTCTTCTCGGCGATCGGCCCGGCCCTGCTGTACGGCTATGGCGGCTGGCTGATCCTGCGGGGGGACCTCCGCATCGGGGCGGTCATCGCCTTCGTCGCCTATCTGAACCGGCTCTATGGACCCCTGAGCCAACTCGCCCAGCTCCAGGTGAGCGTCCTCACCTCGGTGGCCCTCTTCCGGCGCATCTACGACCTGCTGGACCGGGAGCCGGAGATCACCGACGGGCCGGAGGCGGTCGACCCCTCCAGCGTCGAGGGGTCCATCGACTTCGAGGGGGTGGACTTCGCCTATCCCCACACCACGGAACCCGCCCTGAGCGGGGTGGAACTGCACATCGCCCCCGGGACGCTGGTGGCCCTGGTCGGCCCGAGCGGCGCGGGCAAGACCACGCTGCTGCACCTGGTCGCCCGCTTCTACGATCCCAGCGCGGGGCGCATCACGCTGGATGGCCGCGACCTGCGCCGCTACACGCTGGAGTCGCTGCGGGGGGCCACGGGGCTGGTGCCGCAGGAGCCCTTCCTCTTCCACGACACCGTGGGCGCCAACCTCCGCTACGCCCGCCCCGACGCCTCCGACGCCGAGTTGGCGGCGGCCTGCGCGGCGGCCCAGATCCAGGAGGTCCTCGACGCCCTCCCCAGCGGCTACGACACGGTCGTCGGGGAGCGCGGCTATCGGCTCTCCGGGGGGGTGAAGCAGCGGCTGGCGATCGCCCGTGTCCTGCTGCGGGCCCCCCGCCTCGTCCTGCTCGATGAGGCGACCAGCTCGCTGGACACCCTGGCGGAGCGGCGCGTGCAGGCGGCGCTGGAGCGCCTGCTCGCCGGCCGCACGGCGCTGGTCATCGCCCACCGGCTCTCCACGATCCTGGCCGCTGACCTGATCGTCGTGCTGGAGGCGGGGCGGGTCGTGGCCACCGGGCGGCACGCGGACCTGCTGGCCGCGGGTGGCCTCTACGCCCGGCTCTACCACGAGCAGTTCGCCGGCGTCGCTGCGGACGCGGACCCGGCCCCCAGCCCCGCTGCCTCCTGAGGCCGGGGGCGCCCGCTCCCGCCCTGGCCCGCCTGGTGCCCCGGCCCCCGCCCGGCTCCGGCCCGGTGCCCCAGCCCCCGCCTGCCCGGCTCCGGCCCGGTGCCCCGGCTCCAGCCCGCCCGGCTCCGGACCGGTGCCCCGGCCCCCCGCCCCGTACGGCCCGGCATGGGAGGTCCCCCGATGTCACCGACGCCGCCCCCGCTCGACCGACCCACCCCTGCCCCCGCCGCGCCCCCCGCGACCCCGGGTCGCGCTCGTCCCTGGCTCCTCGGGGTGGACGGGGGCGGCACCCACACGCGCGCCGTGCTCGCCGACGCCGGCGGGCGGGTCCTCGGGCGCGGCGAGGCCGGCAGCAGCAACCAGGCGACCGCGGGCAGCGGTTCGGCCGGGGACGGCCTGGTGGCCGCGGTGCGCTCGGCCCTGGGGGCGGCCGGCGCCGTGGCCGCCGAGGTGGACGCGGCCTGCTTCGGCCTGGCCGGCTTGGACCGGCCCAGCGATGAGGCGGCGTTCCGGCCGGCGGTGGCCTCGTTGGGCCTGGGCGGGGCGGCCCTGCTGGTCAACGACGCCGTCAACGCCTGGGCGGGCGCTGGGGAGGGGCGGCCGGGCATCGCCGTCAACGCCGGGACGGGGTCGGTCGCCTACGGCCGCGACGCGGCGGGCCGCGAGGCCCGGGTGGGGGGGTGGGGCGCCCCGCTGGGGGACGAGGGGAGCGCCTACTGGATCGCCTGCCGCGCCCTGGCGCGCGTGTTGCGCGGCGTCGACGGGCGCGAGACCCCCTCGGCGCTGGCGGCCCCGCTGGCCCGTCGCTGCGGCTTCAGCGACCCGGCCGACCTCTGCCTGTTGGCGCGGGCCGATCGGGCCGCGGCGGGGGTGCCGTTGGAGGCCGTGCTGGCGGCGCTGGCCCCCACGGTGGTGGCGGCGGCGGACGAAGGCCTGGCGGAGGCCGCCGCGATCCTGGAGGCGGCGGCGGGCGAACTGGCCGCCCACGCCTGGGCCGTGGCGGCGGCCCTCGGGGCCGCGCCGGCCTCCCTGCCCGTCTTCGGCCTGGGGAGTGTCCTGCTGCCGGCGGCCGGGGGAGGGCCGACCCCGGTCGGGCGCCGCCTGGACGCCCTGCTGCGCGCCCGCACGGGTGCGGGCCTGCGCCCCCCGGCGTGCTCGGCCCTGGTCGGGGCCCTGGTCCTGGCGTGGGGCGCGGCCCAGCCGGGGAGGCCCGTGCCGGCGGGTCTGGTCACCGACTGGGGGCGGCCGGCATGAGCGATGGCTGCCTGCTGGCGGGCGGCACGCTGTGGACGCCGGAGGACGCCTTCCCCGGCTGGGTGCGCGTGCGGGGGGGGCGCATCGTCGCCGTGGGGGCCGGGGCCGGTCCGCGCCCCGAGGCGGGGGAGGCGGCCCTGGACGCCACGGGCTGTGTGCTGGCGCCGGGGTTCGTGGACATCCACCTCCACGGCTCGGCCGGCCACGACCTGATGGACGGCCCGGAGGCCGTCGAGGCGGTGTCCGCCTTCCTGGCGTCGCGCGGCTGCACCGGCTACCTGCCGACGACGGTCACTGCCCCTTGGGGGGAGACCCTCGTGGCGACCGCCGCCCTGGCAGGTGCCTGCGAGCGGCCGCCGGCGGGGGCCCGGCCCCTGGGGCTGCACCTGGAGGGCCCCTTCCTCAACCCGCGCCGGGCCGGGATGCAGCCGGCGGCCCACATGCGGCCCCCGGACCCGGACGCCCTGGAGGCCCTGCTGCGCGCGGGTCGCGGCCAGGTGCGCACGGTGACGTTGGCCCCGGAGCTGCCCGCCGGGCTCGCCCTGGTGCGGTTGCTGCGCGCCCGCGGGGTGGTCCCAGCCCTGGCCCACTCGGAGGCGACGTACGGCGAGGCGGTGGAGGCCTGCGCGGCCGGGCTCGCGCACGTCACCCACTGCTTCAACGCGATGTCCCCGCTGCACCACCGGGCGCCGGGGGCGGTGGGGGCGGCCCTGGACCTGGAGGGACTGACGGCCGAGGTGATCGCCGACGGGGTGCACGTGGACCCCGTGGCGATCCGCCTGCTCTGGCGCCTGAAGGGCTGGCGCCGCCTGGCCCTGGTCACCGACGCCATGGCGGGCGCCG
>DAHWHV010000537.1 GCA_027335545.1 Clostridia bacterium | reverse complement strand
GGGCGGAGTCGGGGCGGGCGCGCGCCGGCCGCAGGGCCGGCGGCGCCCCCCGGGGACCGGGTCGGGACCGGGTCGGACCTCAGGCCGACCCGAACGGCCCACCGATGGGGAACTCGGGCGTGGTCGTGGGCGTGGTCGTCGGGAGGATCGTCGGGCACATCGGCGGGTACAGGGGAGAGGGTGGGCAGCTGAAGGGCGGCGCCGCGGACACGACGCAGGGCGCCGGCACGCAGAAGCCGTACGAGGGCACCAGCAGGTTGACCATGGCCACCGATTGGATCAGCAGGCAGACGGTGACGATGGCGCAGACATCGTCGTTGATGATCGTGGCGGCGCTGACGGCGGTCGAGGGGACCTGGCAGTTGATGGTGACCCCCTCCGGCGCGCACAGGGTCACGCTGGTGAAGGAGAAGAACTCGCCGGAGAAGGTGCAGATCACGACGCCGCTTGGGTTGGTGATGGTGAAGGAGACCACCACCGTCACCAGGAGCAGGACGTTGGCGAAGCCGCCCGAGCCCGAGATCTCCGAGATCTGCTGAGTGGTGCAGGTCACCGAGGACACGGTGCCGGTCGCCGTGCTGCCCGTGGGGATCTGGCCGCAGCTCTGCGGGATGTCGAAGCAGAGGGGGTCGCGGGTCAGGGTCTGAAAGCAGAAGTCGTAGACCCGGTTGACCTGGATGCAGTCGATCTCCGTGGGTGCCGGGCAGCCGCAGTCGGGGCACGGGCCGGGACTCACCTGGGTCGCCATCTTCCTCATTCC
The DNA here is from genome assembly GCA_027335545.1 of Clostridia bacterium. Next base: position 9,944 of record DAHWHV010000537.1, on the reverse strand, counting down.
TCCCGGCGGGGACTCGTCCCCCGCGCTTGGAAACACGGTATGCGCCGGGGGAAACGGGGGTGCATGGCCCCGCGCGGTGGCCATGCCGCGCGCGCGGGCGCGGGGGGCGTGGCCGATTCAGGGCCTGCCTTGCCCGACTCCGGGTGCGGCTTCGGCTTCGGCTCGGGGCGCGGATTCGGCTCGGGGCGCGGATTCGGCTCGGGGGGCGGCTTCGGCTCGGGGCGCGGATTCGGCTCGGGGGGCGGATTCGGTTCGGATGGAGGTGTCGTTGGCCATGGTGACGGTGGGCATGCACTACGACGTGGTGGCGGGGCGCGAGGCCGACTTCGAGCGGGAGGTGAGGGGTGTGGTGGGCTTGTTGCGGGGGGCCGCGGGGCACACGGCGACCCACCTCTACCGCGACGTGGAGCGGCCGGGTTCCTACCTCATCTACTCGGAGTGGTCCGATCGCGCGGCCTTCCAGGCCTTCACCCGCTCCGCGGCCTTTGCCGAGGTGACCGGACGGGGGCGCGACGGGCTCCTGCTCGGGCCGCCGCGGCACCACGTCCTGACGGGGGAGTGACCCGCGAGGCGCGGGCGCCGCGCCGGCGGTAGGTGGCCCGGCCGCACGCCGTGAGGCGCGGCTCCGAGCGCCCCCGCGGCTGCGCAGCCGGGGTGCGCGCAGGTTCCGGGTTCGGCGGGGGAGGGGGCGTGGTGGGCCTGGAGGGCGTCGAGGGCGAAGCGGGCGTCGAGGGTCTGACCCACGCGGAGTTGCGGAGCCGCCGGGCGGCGGCGCTACGGGGCGGGGACCGGTGCGCGGCCGCCGCCCTGGCGGCGCTGCTGGCCGCTCGCGAGCGCCGGCAGCACACCGGGGAGATGCTCGACATCTTCGACGACTCGCTGCGGCCGGCCGGGGTCAAGGAGCGTGGCTTGGTCCACCTGGAGGGCGATTGGCACCGCAGCTTTCACTGCTGGCTGGTGTCTCCCGCCCGGGTGAGCCTGATCCTGCAGCGGCGGGCGGCGACCAAGGCGACCTACCCCGGCGCCCTGGACGCCTCGGTGGCCGGGCACTACCGCAGCGGCGAGGGCGTGGCCCAGGGCTGCCGGGAGTGCGAGGAGGAGTTGGGCCTGCGGCTCGACCCCGCGCTCCTCGTGCCCCTGGGGCGGGCCGTTTCGGCGGCCCGGCACGGCTTCCTGATCGACCGCGAGGTCGCCGACGTGTTCCTCTATGCCAGCGACGTGACCCCGGAGGCCCTCCGCCCCGATCCCGCCGAGGTGGCCGAGGTGCTTGAGGCCCCCCTGGTCCCGCTGGGGGCCCTGTTCCGGGGCGAGGTGGCGGACGCGCCGGCCGTGGCCCACGGCGTGGGCCTCCCGGCGCGGGCGGTGCGCGTCCGCATCCAGGAGTTCACGGTGCACCTGGACCGCTACTACCCCCGCCTGGCCTTCCACGCCCTGCGCCTGGCCCGTGGCCTGCCCCCGCTCTGCCTCTGAACACACCCCCCGGGCGGCCGCCCCCCGTCGGCAGGGTCGGGACCGGCCCCCCGCCTCGGCCCCGCCCGCCGGGACCTTTCCCAACGCCGGCTCTCCCCCCCCGCCTTTCCCGCCCCGCCCCCCCGAAAGGTGGATGTCGGCGCGGCGTGTGGAGGGTATCCTAGCGCCTGGGGCGTGTTCCACTCCGTGGCACGGCCTCCACGCCTTGGGGCCGGCCGCCCGGCGGAGGCGGGGCCCCGACCAGCCGCACCGCCGCAGGAGGCACACACCCATGCCGCAGCGCCGCGTCGCCCGTCTGTTGGGAATGCTCACCATCGCCGCCCTGATCGCTGGCGGCGTCCCGGACGGCGGTGGCGCGGCCCGCGCCGCCGCGCCACCGCACTTCAGCGACGTCCCACCCACCTTCTGGGCCGCGGGCGCGATCGACCGCCTCGCGGCCCAGGGGGTGCTGCAGGGCGTCGGGGGCGGCCTCTTCGACCCGCAGGGGACGCTCACGCGCGCCCAGTTCGCCACCATGCTCGCCCGCCTGACCAAGGCCCCGGCCGACACCGTGGGGCCGCGCTTCGGGGACGTGCCGGCGGGCACCTGGTACACGGCGGGGGTGGCGGCGGCCACGGGGCTCGGCTGGATGCGGGGGGTGGCCCCGGGGCGCTTCGACCCGCTGGCCACCGTGACCCGCGCGCAGGCGGCCGTCGCGGTCGTCAATGAATTGGGCCTGGTGCACGTGGCCGCCGACCAGGCGGGCACGCCCCTGCCCTTCGCCGACGCGGCGGCGATCCCCGCGTACGCGCACGGCTCGGCGGCGGTCGCTGAGCAGTTGGGCCTGATGGTCGGTGCCGGCGGCGACTTCCTGCCCAACGCCCCCCTGGACCGGGCCCAGGCCGCGACCCTCCTGGTCCGGCTGGAGGGGGTGACGACCGCCGGCCTCCAGGCCGAGGGGGACCGCGTCGCCCGCTTCGTCCACATCTTCCTCGCCCGCGGCGCCCTGGGCCCGGGGGCGTCGACCACCGTGACGGCCTATGCCCACGACGCCGCCGGCTACATCGTGCCGGCGAGCTTCACGTGGTCGGCGACGGGCGGCTCCGTCCGGCCGGGTGCGGGCAGCGAGTTCCAGGGGATCGCGACCCTGACAGCCGCCGGCGGCGGCTCCGCGGCGGTCACCGCGACCGTGGCTGGAAGCGCCGTCGCGGCCGCGGCCACGGCGCCGGTCGAAACGGCGACCCGCCTGCGCCTGGCGCCGACCCCCCCGGCGGTCCTCGCCAGTTCCACCCTGCCCCTGTCGGTGCAGGTGCTGCAAGCCTCCGGGGCGGTGGACGCCGCCGCGGCCGGCCTCGGCGTGACCGCCACCGCGACGCCGGCCGGGGGCGGGGCCGCGCTGCGCGCCACCGGGACCCTGGGGCCGGCCGGTGCCACACTGACCCTGCCCGCCCTGCCGGTCGGCGTGTATGCCCTGAGCGTGGCGGCGCCGGGGCTGGCGCCGACGCTGCGCACCCTGCGGTCGGTGGCCGCGCCCGTGGGGGCGCTGTCCCTGAGCGTCCGGGGGGCCGCGACCGTCCCCGTCGCCGGGTACGTGAACGTCGCGGGGCGGGTGGCCCTCGTGGGCCAGGTGCCGTCGGCCGCCAGCGGCGCGGCCGCCTCGTCGGCCGCGGGGGCGGCGGCGCCGACGGGCGACTGGCCCCTGCAGATCTCCGTGGCCGGGCGACAGTCCTCCCTGCCGCGGCTCACGGGGGAGGGCCGGCCCCCCGAGACCCTGGCCGTGAATGTGGCCTCCGCCGTGCTGCCCTCCGCCGGGGGGCCCGTGGCCGTTATCGAGGGCAACGCCGTCGGGGCCGGGCGTGTGCTGGTCTCCGTCCCAGGCGGGGCCCTCACCCCGGCCAACCTGCCGCTGCAGGCCACCCCGACCGGGGCCTTCGGCGCGGCGGTGGCGGCGGGGCCGGTCACGGCGGGCCAGCCGACCACGGTGGCGGTGCACCTCGCCTCCGGCCCCGCGGCTGGGGTGCCGGTGTACCTGGAGCCGATCGACCCCGCGGGCCACCCGCTGCCCTGGATCCGGGCCGCCGTCGGCGGGGGGCTGGCGCAGGCCACCCTCACGGCGCGCCAGGCCGGCGCGTGGACGTTCCGCTGGCGGGCCTACGGAATGGCGCCGGTCGCCGCCGGGCCCCTGCAGGTGCTGCCCGGGCCGGCGCGCTCCCTGGTGGTCGATCCGACGCCCACCTCGATCCTGTTGCCCGGTCAGACCGCCCAGGTCAAGGCCTGGGTGGCCGATGCCCTCGGCAACGCCATCACCACGCGCTTCACCCTGGGCGCGGCCCCGGTCGCCGGGGCCGGCGGGGTGTTCACCCTCGGGGCCTCCTCCCTCGCGGGCCCGGGGAACGTCGGCACGTTCACGGCCGGCCGGACCCCCGGCACTACGACTGTGACCTTCACCAGCCCGGGCCTGCCGCCGGCGCACGTGACCTTCCGCACGGTGGCCACGCCGGCGGGCCGCCTCGCCGGCAAGGGCGGGTGGGTGCTCTTCCCGGACTGGCGCACCGAGCGCACCGCGGGCATCCTGGCACGCGCCCTGGCCCAGGGGGACACCCACCTCTACGTCGAGGTGGCCACCACCAGCGACGGCTTCTACGGGGGGCGCGCCCTGGACTCGCTGCTGCGGCAGGCCCACGCCGACGGCATCGCGGTGATCTCCTGGGTCTACGCCGGCCTGGAGGACCCCGCCAAGGACACGGCCACGCTGCGGCAGGTGGCGACCTACACGACACCCAGCGGGGACCGGGCGGACGGGGTGGCCCTGGACCTGGAGGAGGTCATGACCCCGTCGGTGCTGGCCGCCTATACGGCGGCGGCCAAGGCCGCCGAGGGGCCGGGCGGGCTCACGGTCGCTGTGACCTATCCCCCGCAGTACGGGCCGCCGACGCCCTTCGCGGCGATCGCCCCCAACGTGCAGGCGATCGCGCCCATGGACTACTGGCACATCCTGCAGGGGGACTACAACTACAACTTCGTCTACCACTGGGTGCGGGACTCGATCGCGTTGGTGCGCCAGCGCAGCGGGGTGCCGGCCATGCCCGTGGACGTGATCGCCCAGACCTACGACGCCTTCGCCGGCGGCAGCGGTCAGGGCATCTACAGCCCCACTCCGGCCGAACTGGCCGCGGCGGTGCGGGCGGCCCGCGACGGCGGTGCGGTGGGGGTCTCCTTCTACCGCCCCGCCACCGCGACCCCGGGAGAACTCCGGGTGATGGACGCCCCCTGGTAGGGCGCACGCGGCCGCGCGCGCCGTCGCGGTGCGCGTGGGGCTGCCCCGGTGTCGCCGCAGCCAGGCGGCGGGCGGGTGTGGGCCCGCCGACGCCGGTGGCGTTCGTCCCGTCCGGTTCCCCGCGGCGGTGCGGTCGCCGGCCGTGCCGCGAGCCCGGGCGGTGCCCCGGGATCAGGGGATGCCTGGCCGGGGGGCCCGCGGGCAGCCCCCCGGCCGGGTCCGCGCTACGGGCGACGCTTGTGGGGCACGGCACGGCGGAGCGCCCGGGGGGCGAGCCTGACGGCGAGCCCGTGAGCCCGACGTGAGGCTCGCACCGAGCGTGCGAACTCTGGATGGAGCGCGCGCACCCCCGGCCCCCGTGCTACTATGCCAGGGACCCGGGGATGCGCGGGCGGGGCTCGGGTGGCTGCGCCGGACGGCCCGCGGGCGCCCGGACGCCCGCTCGGACATCCATTGAGGGGGCTGGCGCCCGACGATGTCCGTGTACGGCAAACTGCGCGCCTTTTGCGTCCCCAACCGCCGGACGCTCTATCTCTCCGTCGTCGCGCTTGGCCTGCTGACCGCGGCGAACCTCGTCGTTCCCTACCTCACCAAGGCTCTCATCAACACGGTCCTGAAGGGCCGGGACTGGGCGGTCCTCTGGCCGCTGGTCGGGGCGCTACTGGCCCTGGCCGCCGTCGGCGCGGTCCTCAACTTCGTCCAGGGGTACTACAGCGGCCTGTTCGGCCAGAAGGCGACCTTCCGTCTGCGCGAGGCCCTGTATGCGCGGCTGCAGTATCACGGCTTCGAGTACTACGACCGCGAGCACACGGGCAATCTCATGCAGCGGCTGACGGGCGACGTCGAGGCCTGGCGCATGTACCTGAGCCAGGGCCTGATCAGCGCCTGCAACTTCCTCTTCAACGTGGGCTTCGGCTTGGTGGTCATGTTCACGCTGGACTGGAGGCTGACTCTGCTCACCCTGGTCTTCCTGCCCTTCCTGGGCGGTGTGGTCGTGCGCTTCGACCAGCGGGTGCGGCCCGTCTACACGGAGATCCGGCAGGCCATGTCGCGCCTGCAGACCGTGGTCCAGGAGAACATCATGGGGGTTCGCGCGGTGAAGTCCTTCGCGCGCGAACCCTTCGAACTGGAGAAGTTCCGCGCCACCAACACGGAGTACGGCCGCCGCAACGTGGTGGCCGGCAACTACCAGGCGTCGTACATCCCCCTGATGCAGCTGCTGGGCAACCTCTCGGCCGTCGTCCTACTCTGGTACGGCGGGGCGCAGGTGATCCAGGGCCGGGTCAGCGTGGGGGCCGTGGTGGCCTTCTTCGGGCTGCTCGGCTACCTGACCGGCCCCACGCAGCAACTGGGCTTCCTGGTCAACCTCTACGCGCAGTCCAGCGCCGCCGAGCTCCGCCTGCTGGAGATCTTGGAGACGCCCGACATCGTGCGCGATCGCCCGGGGGCCGTCGCACTCACCGCCGAGCAGGCGCGGGGCCATGTGCGCCTGGAGGGGGTCACGCTCCAGTACCCCGGCGGCCGGGGCGAGCCGGCGCTGCGGGACATCACGCTGGACGCGCCCCCGGGGCGCGTGGTCGCGCTGCTCGGGCCGACCGGTGCGGGGAAGACCTCGCTGGTGGGGCTGATCCCGCGCTTCTACGAATGCCAGCAGGGGCGCGTGCTGCTGGACGGGCGGGACGTGCGCGACTGGACCGTCCAGAGCCTGCGGCGCCAGGTGGGCGTCGTCTTCGGCGAGACATTCCTCTTTTCGGCCAGCATCTCCGAGAACATCAGCTACGGTCGCCGGGACGTCGGGCCGGACGCGGTGCGGCGGGCGGCGCAGTTGGCCCGGGCCGACGGCTTCATCGCGGAGCTGGCGGAGGGCTACGAGACGGTCGTGGGCGAGCGGGGCATGGGGCTCTCCGGGGGGCAGAAGCAACGCATCGCCATCGCCCGGGCCGTGCTCTACGACCCGCGGGTCCTCATCCTGGACGACGCCACCTCGAGCGTCGACCTGGAGACCGAGTATGAGATCCAGGAGGCCCTGCAGTCCGCGATGCGGGGGCGGACGACGCTGATCATCGCGCACCGCCTCAGTTCGCTGCGTCGGGCCGACGAGATCCTGGTCCTGGAGCGCGGGCGCATCGTGCAGCGGGGACGGCACGAGGCCCTCCTGGCGCAGGGAGGCCTGTACCGGGAGATCTACGACATCCAGTTCCGGGACGCCGACATCCTGCGGACGCGCATGGGGCGGGGGGTGCAGGGCGTTGGCGACTGAGGCCGGGGGGGCGGGCGAGGGGCCGGGCGCCGGGTCCGCCGCGTCGGGGTTCTGGGCCACCCTGGGGGCCCGCCTGGAGCGGGGGATGGGGGAGGTGCCGCCGCCCCCTCCGGGGCCGGACCGCTTCCGTTACCGGGAGGACGAGGAGATCGAGCGGCCTTTCGACATGGGGCAGGTGCGGCGCCTCTTCGCCTACGCCAGCCCCTACCGCCGGCTCACCGTGGCCGCCACCGTCTTCACGGTCCTGGGCGCCCTGATGCAACTGGCCCGGCCGTTGCTGCTCGGCCTGGCGATCAACGCCATGGTGCCCCCTCCCGGCACCCACCCAGCGCTGGGGGCCCGCCTCCAGGCCCTGGACCTCTATGCCCTGGCCTACCTGGCCTCCTACCTGGTCAACTGGGCCTGCAGCCTGGTCCAGACGCGCCTCACCACGCGCCTGGGGCAGGACGTGCTGGTGGATCTCCGCCACCACCTCTACGCGCACATTCAGGGACTGTCGCTGAACTTCTTCGACTCCCGCTCGGTCGGCAGCGTCCTGGTGCGGGTGACCAACGACGTCAACTCCCTGGGAGACCTCTTCACCAACGGGATCGTCAGCCTGCTCAGCAATGCCTTCATGCTCGCCGGCATCGTCGTCGTGATGCTGGTGCTGCGCTGGGACCTGGCCCTGGCCTGCTTCGCCGTCATCCCCGTCCTGATGGTCATCTCCACGGGGGTGCGCTATCGCATCCGCTACAGCTGGCAGGTGGTGCGGCGCCGCCTGACCCGCATCAACTCCCACCTGAACGAGGCGATCCAGGGCATCCGCGTCACGCAGGCCTTTACGCGGGAGCGGGAGAACCGCGGCTTCTTCTACCAGATCAACCACGAGTACTACACCACCTGGAAGGTGGCCCAGCGCTGGTCCTCCCTGTTCAGCCCGCTGGTGACCTTCACCGGCGCGGTGGGCACGGCGGTCGTCTTCGTCTACGGCACGGAGATGTACCGGGCCGGGGCGATTTCCCTGGGCCTGCTGGTGGCCTTCGTCCAGTACGTGGCCCAGTTCTGGTCGCCCATCTCCCAACTCGGGATGCTCTACAATTCGCTCCTGCAGGCCATGGCCTCCTCGGAGCGCATCTTCCAGTTCCTCGACTTCCAGCCGCTGGTCTCCTCCGCGGGCACGGCGGCGGACCTCCCCGCCGTGGCCGGGGCCGTGGAGTTCGAGGGCGTGCGCTTCTCCTACGATGGGGTGCGCCCGGCGCTGCGGGACGTCTCGTTCCGGGTCGCTCCCGGCCAGATGGTCGCCCTGGTGGGCCATACGGGCGCCGGCAAGACCTCGGTGGTCAACCTGATCACGCGCTTCTACGACCCCCAGGCGGGCCGCATCCTGGTGGACGGGCGCGACGTGCGCTCCGTGGACCTGGCCTCGCTGCGGCGTCAGGTCGGGGTGGTGTTGCAGGACACGGTTCTGTTCTCGGGGACCGTCGGCGACAACCTGCGCTACGGCCGGCTGGAGGCGACGGACGCCGAGGTGCGGGAGGCGGCCCGGGCCGTCGACGCCCACGACTTCATCCAGCGGCTGCCGCAGGGCTACGACACCGAGGTCCAGGAGCGGGGCAGCCGCTTCTCCGTCGGCCAGAGGCAACTGCTCTCCTTCGCCCGCGCCCTGTTGGCGGATCCGCGCATCCTGATCCTCGACGAGGCGACCAGCAGCATTGACACGCACACGGAGTTGGTGATCCAACGCGCCCTGGACCGGCTGCTCCGCGGGCGGACCTCCTTCGTGGTGGCCCATCGGCTCTCCACGATCCGCCAAGCCGACCTGATCCTGGTCTTCGACCACGGGGAGATCGTCGAGCGCGGGACGCACGACGAGTTGCTCGCGGCCGACGGGGTGTACGCGGATCTACTCAAGGCGCAGTTCCGCTTCATGGAAGTCGAGGCGGGGTAGGGGGAGCGCCGCCGCCGCGACCGCTCCCCCTACGCCTTCACCCCCCCACCCAGGCGGGTCGGTAGCGCAGGGGGACGTGGCCGTAGATCCAGCGCAGGAACCGTTGCGGGCTCACCCCGACGGTGGCCAGCAGCTTGGCGTAGCTGGGGTTGACGCTGATGTGCATCGTCTCCAGCGCGTTTCCCGCCGGGGGGGCATAGGGCGAGCGCACCAGCGCCGCGATGACCCCCATGTCGTTCACGGTCGTCGCGTGCGGGTGGCGCTGCAGCCAGGCCTTGGGCACGGGGATCGACAGGCCCTGCTCTACCAGGTTGCCCCGTTCGTCCCCGAGGGCGAAGACGCAACGGGCACCGGGGGGCGTGCTCGTGAATGCGCAGGAACTTTCATACACGGGCTGCGCCCCCGGGGCGATCGTGGCGGGGTTGGTGTCCGAGACCAGGATGTGGTCCGTCCCCAGCACGACCTGCGCGGGCAGGAAGCCATGGGAGGCGGCCAGGGTGATCCCCGTGACCAGGACGAAGGCGGCCACGGCCGCCAGCAGGACGATGCGCACGACGGTGCGCGTGTCGTCGGGGGCGGGGGCGGGGCCCGGCCCCCCGCCGGCGGGTGCGGCGGTGCGTCCCCGGACCTCTCCGTCGGCGGCATCCACGTGCGTGGGTCCACTCCTCCATGGGTCTCTGCATGGGGGGCCTCTGCTGGGGCCGGGCTGGCCGGCCGCCTCCCCGGCGGCGCCGGCCCTCGTCACGCACGTCCCGGTCCGGTCCAGCCGGGGCGTCTCGGTCCTGCCCCCCACCTGTGGGGAGCGGGGCGTGCCCTCCCCGTCCAGACGCATCCCCGCCGTCGCCCCGAATGCCCCACCGCAGGACGCGGGCCCCTAACGATGCACCTTCCGCGCTGGGGCTTGCAAGGCGTGCGCCCCCGGGAACGGGCGCCTCCGTGGGCGGTGGGGTGCGCGCATCCCGCTCTGCCCGGCGCCGGTCGGGCCCGCCCGCCCCCCGGTGGCCGGTGGGCGGCAGAGCCGTGCGGGG
>DAHWHV010000535.1 GCA_027335545.1 Clostridia bacterium | reverse complement strand
GGCGAAGGAGGTCGCCAGGAGCGCCCGGTCGAAGCCGACGACGGCAAGCCGGCCGTCGCTGACGATCGGCCGCCGCAGCAGCCGCGGTTCGCGGGCCAGCAGGGCGAGCAGGTCGGCCGGCGCGGGCGCGTCCGCCAACCCCAGTTCCCGGAAACGTACGCTGCGGCGGGAGAGGAGCGCGTCCGCCCCCCCGGGGAGGAGGACCGCCAGGGCCTCCAGCTCCGCCCGCGTCGGTGCCTCGTTCCAGACGTGGCGGCTCTGATACGAAAGCCCCGCCTGCGAGAGCCACGCCCCCGCCTTCTGGCACGAGCTTCAGCCGGGCAGCTGCCAGAGCGTCAGCGGCATCCATCGTCCCTCCTCGCCTGCCGGATGCCTGGGGCCCGCGCGCACCCATCCCGGTCCGGGGGCCGCGGGATCGCCACCAGGACGGTGCTGTTCGTGCGGCACCCTCTGCCGGAGGCTAGGGTCCGAGTCCCTTGTGCCCCACCGCCCCTTGCGGTCCAGGGGCGGCCTGCTGCCTTTCGCCGCAGCCTCCTCCGCGGGTCGGGGGCTCCGCGCCCACGACGGGTGTGGTGGTGGGGCCGTCACTGGGCCTCGTAGAACACGGAGAAGGATCCCCCGTTCTTCTTGCCGTCGACGAGGGCATAGGCGCCGGCGGAGGCGCCGGTGCCGTTGGACCACCAGCCGATGACCCCGCCCTTCTTGCCGGACAGGGGCGTGGTGCTGCAGTTCGGGTCGGTGCGGTGACCGGGGCAGGCCTGCTGGGCCGTGCCGGTGGGGTGGTCCATCAGCAGGGTGTACACGCCGGCGGGCGCCGCGTTACTGAGGTTGAGCACGTTCCACTCGTTGTCCGTGGCGGCGGTGATCGTCGTGCAAGAGAGGGGCTTGCCTTTGAGGCCCGCCCCCTGCAACAGGGTGAGCGTGTAGCCCGAGCCCGTCGTGAACCAGGTCGGGGACTGGGCCCCCACCTGCAGGATCGGCGCGCTGGCGGTGAACACCTCGGCGAGGGTGTGGCCGTGGATCAGCTGCACCGGGGTGTTGATGGGCGCGCCCATGGTGGTCACCCCCGCGGGTGGGCTCGCGACGGAGCCCCCGCCCGCGCTGCACTTGAGGTGGTTCGCCGCCGCGGCCGGGCCCTTGGCGGCGCCGCAGGCGGCCGTCAGGAGCAGGGCCGCGGCGCAGGCGACGGAGAGGGCGGTGCGCGGGCCGCCGTGGCCGGGAGTCCGTCGGGATGGGAGCATCGGCAGATCCCTCCAATAGCGTTGTGCCGTGTTGTGCTGCGTTGTGCCGTGTTGTCCGCGTCGTTCGGGCAGCGTGCCTGGGCTGCCCCCACCCGCCCCTCGGTTCAGGGCCGGGACAGCCGTCGCGAGCGTACGCCCGGATCGTTGGCCTCCTGCCCGAGCGGGCGCGCTCTTCTCGGCGCGCCTGTGGGTTCCTGCCCGGCCGCCGGGGTTTACAGGGGTTCACTTCCCACCGACCCCGAGGCGTGGTTGCAGCGGTGTCCTGGGGCGGAGGCCGGCCGCTCGGGCGCGTGCCGCGCCGCGCTGGCGCGCCCCGGGGCTGCGTCGCGCGGCCGTTCGGTCCGCGCCCGCCCCGCCCGCGATCCGGTCCGCCGAAAGGGAAAGCATACCCGTGCCGGGAAGCCCGCCCGTCAGGCTTGTGCCCCGGGCGCCTGGGCTGGGCCCCCCAGGGTCCTCCCCGCCCCGCAACCGCCAGGGCGCGACGGCATCACCCCGGCTGGCGCACGACCTCTCAGCGAGAGGAGTCCACCCGCGTGTCCACTCCCGCAGCGCCTGCACGTCCCTCCCCGGGCCTCGCGGTCACCGTCGTCGGCGGTGGCCCCGGCGGCTACGCCGCCGCCATCGGCCTCGCCCGTGGCGGCGCGCGCGTGTCCCTGGTCGAGGAGCGCCTGCCGGGGGGCACGTGCCTCCACCGCGGCTGCATCCCGACCAAGGCCCTGCTGGAGACCGCCCGCCTCTGTCGGGAGGTCGCCGCGGCCGCCGACTTCGGCCTGCAGGTGCCGGGGGCCGGGGTGGACTGGCCCGCCGTGCGCGCCCGGCAGGACCGGGCGGTGGCCGCGCTCACCCAGGGCCTGACGGGGCTGCTCCGGGCGGCCGGCGTCACGCTGCTGCGGGGCCGCGCCCACCTCCTGCCGCCCCCGCGGCCCGGCGCCCCGCCCGCCGTCCGGGTCACGGGGCCGGACGCCGCTGCCCTACACCCGGACGCGCTGGTGCTGGCGCCTGGGTCCGCCCCGGCCCGCCCGCGCGTGCCCGGGATGGATCTCCCGGGCGTGGAGGACAGCGACGGGCTCCTCGCCGCGGTCGACCGGCCCGGCCGCCTGCTGGTCGTCGGCGGCGGTGCGATCGGCTGTGAATTCGCGACCGCCCACGCCGCCCTCGGCGCCGAGGTCGCCGTCGTCGAGGCGCTGCCCCAACTGCTGCCGGCGGCCGATCCCGAGATCGCGCGCCGCCTGCAGGCGGCCTTCCGCCGGCGGGGCATCGCCGTGCACCCGGGGGCGCGCCTCCTGCGCATCGAGCCGGGTCCCACGGCGCACTTCGAGGCGGCGGGCGGGCCGCTGACCCTCTCCGCGGAGACCGTCCTGGTCGCCACCGGCCGGCGCCCGGCCACGGGCGCCATGGGCCTAGTCGAGGCGGGGGTGTCCCTGGCGCCCTCCGGGGCGATCGTCGTGGGGGAGGGGATGCGCTGCCCGGGCGTGGAGGGGGTCTGGGCGCTGGGGGATGCGCTGGGTGGCCCTGGCTACGCCCACGGAGCCTTCGCCCAGGCGGCCGTCGTCGTGGCCGCCGTCCTGGGCCGGCCGCTCCCCGCCCTCCCGCCCCTGCCCCATGTCGTCTATGCCCACCCGGAGGTCGCCTGGGTCGGCGCGCTGCAGGGGGCCGCCGTGGCCCGCGTGCCCTTCACGGCCCTCGGGCGGGCGCACGCCGCCGGGGACGTCGACGGCCTCTGCAAGGTCGTGGCCGATGAGGGCGGGCGCGTGGTGGGCGTGCACCTGATCGGCGCCCACGCGACGGAGTTGGTGGCGGCCGGGTGCGTCGCCGTGGCGCGGGGCCTGCGGATCGAGGAGCTGGCTGGCGTGGCCCTGCCGCATCCCACCTGGGGGGAGGCGCTGGGCGAGGCCGCCCACCTGCTGCTGGGCGTTCCCCTCCACCTCCCGCTGCCGCCCGGCGGCGCTCCCCAGCGCTGACGCCGCGGAGCGAAGCTCGCCGCAGGCGAGCGGTGCTCCGCCGCGGAGCGAAGCTCGCCGCAGGCGAGCGGTGCTCCGCCGCAGGCGAGCGGTGCTCCGCCGCAGGCGAGCGGTGCTCTGCCGCAGGCGAGCGGTGCTCCGCCGCAGGCGAGCGGTGCTCCGCCGCGGGCGAGCGGTTCCCCTCCGCGGAGCGAAGCTCGCCGCGGGCGAGCGGTTCCCCTCCGCGGGCGACGCTCTCCTGGAGCGAGCGGCGCCCCGTCTGCGGTGCCCCCCCATGGCCTGCGGTTCCGCCGCCCCCCGCGCGGCGGGGTTCCCCCCGCAACTCCAATGCGCGTCCGCCCTTGATTCGCATTCGCCCGTAATCTATAATGATTCCAGATTAGCGGGTGCTGGGGGGTGTGGCGATGCGATCCGTCGAGGAACTGGTGGAGCGCGTCCGCTCCCGGGGCGGCAAGGTGACGCCGCAGCGCGTGCTCCTCTACCAGGCGCTGTACGGAGACACGACGCACCCCACGGCCGAGCAACTCCACGCCCGGCTGCGGGAGGTCCTGCCCCACGTGTCCCTGACGACCGTCTACGCGGCCCTGAACGATCTGGCCGAGGCGGGGGAGTTGCGGCGCTTCCAATCCGGGGACGGGCAGATCCACTACGACCCGGACACTCGGCCGCACGCCGAACTCGTGTGCGTGCGCTGCCAGTGCATCGTCGATGCGCCCGCCCCCCATGGCCAGCAGCCGCTGCCCCTGGAGGTCGCCGGCTTCCGCGTGCTGGGCCGCACGGAACTCCTGCACGGGCTCTGCCCGGAGTGCGTCGGCGCGGTCGCGAGCGGGGCCGACGAGGCGACAGCCTGCTCCGCCGCAGCCCCCTAGCGGGTGCCGTGTAGCCGCTAGCCCTGCGCGGCCCCGTGCGCCCGGTGGCGCGCAGGGGCCGGGAGTCGCTGGCGACCCGCGCCGCCGCCGAGCAACGGAAGGCGCCGCGCTCGCGATCAGGGGGGGCTGGCCCCACGCGCACAGGCGGGGTGATATGGCAGATGAGTGAGACGCGAGGAGGCGAAGACGGAGCAGTGTCAGAGGCAGCGCCCCAGATCAACGCGGAGGACTCTGAGAAGCGCACGGCACGCGGCGACAAGCACAGCTACATCCTGCAGGTCGTCCAGCCCGGATTGGCCGGCCTGATGGACGGGTCCGTCTCGACCCTGGCCCCCCTGTTCGCCACGGCCATCGCCACGGGCAATCCCCACACGGCCTTCGTGGTCGGTCTGGCTGCGGCCGTCGGCGCGGGCATCAGCATGGCCTTTGCCGAGGGGCTGAGCGACGACGGACAGCTCACCGGGCGTGGGTCGCCGCTGGCCCGCGGGGCCATCATCGGCCTGATGACCTTCGTGGGGGGGATCGGCCACGCCCTGCCGTTCTTGCTCTCCAACCTGCACGCCGCCCTCCACCTGGCCTACCTCGTGGTCGCCGTCGAGTTGGTCGCGATCGCCATCATCCGCAACCGCTACTTCGGCACCCGCATGCTGCTCTCCATGGTCCAGGTCGTCTTCGGGGGTGCGCTCGTCTTCGCCGCCGGCGTCCTCATCGGCAACAGCCTCAAACCCTGACGGATGCGCCGGGTCCTCGGGGGCAACGGGGCGCGGAGTTGGGGGCGGCCCGACCCGTGGGGGTTCGGGGGTCCCCTGCGCCCCGTCCCAGGGCCGCTCCCGAGTCGCGGGCGGACGGGCGCGGCGATTCCGCGGCGGATCGGCGTCGCCGGCGGGCCGCCCCCGTCTCGGTACGGGCGGGATGGAGGGGTCCCCCTGATCCTGGGTACGGGATGCGACCTGGCCCCCGTGGACCGCCTGCGAGCGGCCGCCGAGCGTCGGCCGACTGTGTTGACGCGCCTGTTCTCCGAGGCGGAGCGTGCCCGGGCCGCGGAGGCGGGTGTATTCCGCTGGGAGCGCCTAGCCGGGGTCTTCGCCGCGAAGGAGGCCGTCCTCAAGGCGCTCGGCGTCGGCATGCGCGTGGCCTTCCGCGACCTGGAGGTCGGCCACGACGCCGCTGGCCGGCCCCTGCTCCTGCTGCGGGGTGAGGCCGCGGCCGTGGCCGCCCGGTTGGGGGCGGAGCACTGGCACCTCTCCATCTCCCACGCGGGCGGCTTCGCCTTGGCCACGGCGATCGCCGAGGGCGGGGCGAAGCCGGGTGTTCCGGCCCCGTGAACTCGGCGCGGGTCCCCTCGGCTCGCGACTGCGGCGGCCCGCCGGCGCGGAACCCAACCAGTCTCCGTGGGACGGGGGGAGCCGGATGCGGCTGCTCGGGGTGACCGCGATGCGCGAACTGGACCGCCGCGCCGTGGAGGAGCACGGCCTACCCGTGGTGGCCCTGATGGAGGTCGCGGGGGCGGCCCTCGCGCGCGAGGCCGCCGCGCTGCGGGCGGGCGCCGGCGGCCCCGGGCCGGCGGTGCTGCTCTGCGGCGCCGGGCACAACGGCGGCGACGGGCTGGCGGCCGCGCGCCACCTGGTCGCCGCCGGCGTGCCGGCGCAGGTGCTGCTCTTCGCCGATCCCCACCGGCTGGGCGCGGCGCCGGCCGCCAACCTCGCGCTGCTGCCGGCTTCGGGCGTCCCCGTCCTCACGCACCCGGCAACGCCGGATGTCGGGCGGCTCTGCCGGGAGGCGGGGGTCATCGTGGACTGCCTCCTCGGCACCGGCTTCCACGGGTTGGTCCGCCCGCCGTTGCCGGATGTCATCGCCGCCGCCAACGCCGCCGGCCCACCGATCCTGGCCGCCGACATCCCCTCCGGCCTCTCCGGGGAGTTGGGGATCGGTCCGGGCGGGCCCTGCATCCGCGCCCAGCGCACGATCTGTTTCGGGGCCGTCAAGGCCGGGTTGTTCTGCGAGCCGGGGCGGGGCTTCGCCGGTGAGGTCCGCCTGGAGGCCCTGGGCATCCCCGAGGCGGCCTGGGCGGGGATCGACCTGGTGCGCGGGCTCGGCGCCACCGAGGTGGCCGCCTGGCTGCCCGTGCGCCGGGGCGCGGGGCACAAGGGGACCTACGGCACCGTCCTGGCGCTGGTGGGGGCCGTGGGGTATGCGGGCGCGGCGACGCTGTGCGCCGAGGGGGCCCTGCGCTCCGGGGCGGGGCTGTGTCAGGTGGCCTGCCCCCTCGCCGTCGCGCCGGTCGTCGGCGCCAAGCTCACGGAGGCCACGCTGCGGCCCCTGCCGGCGGAGGCGGAGGGCGGGCTGGCCGCGGCCGCGGCCGAACGCCTCCCGGGGCTGTTGGGGGGCGCCGAGGCGGTCGTCGCGGGCCCGGGGCTCGGCCGGGGGCCGGGGGTCCGCGCCGTGATCGCCCGCCTGCTGCAGCTCTACGCCGGCCCGCTCGTGCTGGACGCCGACGCGCTGCAGGCCGTGGACCTCGCGGCCCTGCGCGGTGCGGCGGGGCGGGTGGTGATCACGCCCCACCCCGGTGAGGCGGGCCGGCTCCTGGGGCTCTCCTCAGGGGATGTCCAGGCCGATCGGCTGGCGGCCGTCCGTCGCCTGGCCGCCGAGGGGCGGTGCGTCGCCGTGCTCAAGGGCGCCGGCACCCTGGTCGCCGCGCCGCAGGCGCCCGTGGCCTGCAACCCGACGGGCAACGACGGCATGGGCACCGGCGGCAGCGGCGATGTGCTGGCGGGACTGCTCGCCGGCCTCTGCGCGCAGGGCGCAGAGCCGACGGCGGCCGCGATGGCCGGCGTCTACCTGCACGGCCTCGCCGGGGACCTCGCCGCCGCGGAGCTGGGGCGCCGGGCCATGCTCCCCAGTGACCTGCTGGCCCACCTGCCCGGCGCCTTCCGTCGCCTCCTGGGCCCGGGGGCCTAGGAGGCCCTCCACGCCACCGCCTGCCGGTTGCGCAGGATGGCCGGCCGGACCGGTGCGAGGCACGGCCCCGCACCCCCGCCGCT
>DAHWHV010000506.1 GCA_027335545.1 Clostridia bacterium | reverse complement strand
TCGACGCTGATCGTGATTGATCGGATCAGTTCCCGCAATCCGTTGCGGCCGTTGAACTTTCCGGTGTGGGTTGATCTGAGGGGATCGGCCCTGATCGGACCGTTGACAAGACTTAAAATCCTCTGGGGGCGACCCCGTGCGGGTTCGAATCCCGCCCCCGGCACCAATTGAGGCCTCAGGGTTGTGGGCGATGGGGCCGACGCGCCGTTCGTTCCCCCGGGGCTCGATGCAGCCGACGACTCGGGCTCCCCCCTCAGGACGCCTGCCCCGGTGCGGCCGGCCCCACCGTGCCGTGCCCCGGCCGTCTCCGGGCGCCGGCCTCCGCCAACGCCACCAGGGCGATCCCCAAGCCCAAGAGCATCCAGGTCATCGCCGCCAGGCCCGCCAGGTGCCCCAGGGCCCCTGCCAAGAACGGCACAACGGTCACGCCGATCGCCCCCCCGGTGGCGACCAGGCCCGCCATGGCACCGGGGCGGTCCGGTTGCAGCCCGGCGGCGTGTGCGACCAGATTGGGATAGATGCCCGCTAGGCAGAACCCCGCTGCCCCGAAGGCCACCAGGGACCAGACGGCGGTGGGGGCGAGGGCCAGGCCCAGCAGGGAGATGGCCGAGCCCACCGCACCGATGCGGAGCAGGGTGGCCGCAGACGCGTGGCTGGCGAAGCGGCGGTTGACCAGGCGCCCGGCGGTGAGCAACGCGTAAAAGAACGTTGAACCCAGCGTCCCCGCCAGCAGTGTCGCCCCGAAGCGCCCGACCAGGTAGGTCGCTGCCCAGCCCCCGACCGTCCAGCCGATCCCGTTGTAGATGAAGGCCATAGCGGGGAGGAACAGCAACCCGGCGGTCAGCCGCAGCCCCGGACCCGCTGACCGGGCGCCCGGGGCCGGTCCCAGGCCCACCACGGACCTGGCCAGCCCCGCGAAGGGGACCACGCAGAGCGTCGCCCACAGCCCGAAGGCCAGGCGCCAGCCCAGATGGGCCTGCAGCAGGCCACCCACCACCAGGGGCCCGACGGCCGCGCCGATGGAGTAGACGGCGTTGACCAGGCTCAGGTTGCGGGCGCGCTGCGCTCCCCCCGCTAGCGCGGCCACCGCGTTGGCCTCGGTGCTCACGGCTCCGAAGGCGAAGCCGATCACCGCCGCTCCGACCAGGATCGCGGGCCAGCCGGGTGCCACGGCCACCGTGCTCAGACCCAGGACGAGGGCGGCTCCGTACACGGCCACGAGCGTTGGCCGTCCCACCACGTCGGACAGGAGCGCCGAGAGCATGGCGCCCACGGTGCGCGCGGCACCGAACGTGAGGAAGAGCGTCCCGGCGGTGAGCAGATTGAGGTGGAAGGCGGCGCGCGCCGGCACGAGGGCCGGGCCCCACGAGGGCCCGATCAGGCCGATGGCCGCCATGACCGCCGCCACCCACGCGGTCACGGCCCCGGTGGGGGCGCGCCGGCTCTGGGTCGGGTGTGTCGCCGTCATCGACCTCCCCTGCTGCCGGCGGGCGGCCGGATGGCGGTGGGTCCCTGCGGGGGCAGGGCCCCGGCACGGGGCGCGGCCCCGCGGAACGCCTCGGGCCCACGCGGCACCCGCTGGAAGGGGCGCGCCCTGCCGCAACGGGGAGGGCGCCCACGCCCGGGAGGCAGGGTCCTCCCCGGGTGGGCGGGGGCCGTCGCCGCCGTAGCGGCCCAGGACGGTGCGGCAGACAGGCCCAGGCCACCCGGAGACCGCCAGGCACAGGACCGCGCCGGGCGCGCCGGCCACCAGACCCGGGAGGGGTCGCTGCAAAGGACGACTCTTGCCAGCGACCCCGAACC
>DAHWHV010000498.1 GCA_027335545.1 Clostridia bacterium | reverse complement strand
CCGCGCGGGTCGGGGGGGGCACCGGGCGACCTCCCGTGCGCCGCGGCGCCCCCGTCCGATGCGGCCGACGCGGGCCGCCGGGGGGTCTGGCGGCGCGACCGGGGGCTTGGCGGCGGGACGGGATGGCAGGCCCCAGGGGGCCCGCACAACGTCACAAAGGACAGGCGGACGCGACAGCATCGACATGCCGGAGAGTCACGCCCGACAGGGATGTCCTCCATGCCCGTTAGGACACTTGCGCCAATGTGCGGGGCGAGGGGTGAGGGGTGGGCGCCACGGACGATGGGGAGGGGGATGGGCCCCGCCCGCGGCGGCGGGGCCCATCAGCAGGACGGTGCGGCCTCCCCGAGGCCGGCCTGCCGCGCCAGGCGCCCCAGCTCCTCCGTGCAGCGGGTGGCCGGAACGGGGAATCCCCGCTCCAGGCGCGCCTGATCCACCCGCGCCAGGCCCCGCAGGGGGATGGGGGTCCGGCGCAGGACGGCCCCTGTGTCCCCAGGAGGCCCGCTCAACACGGTCACGACACCGTCCTGCCCGACGAGCGTGACCGTCGCCGCCGGGCAACCCGGCGCCGTGCGGCGCAGGACCAGGAGCTGCGGGGTAAGGGCGCGCACCTCGTAGCCGTGCAGAGGGCCCTGAGGGCCCTGTGGATGCCCGCCCAGGGCGCGTGAGACCTGGCGCGCATCGAGCCCGAGGAGTCCAACGGGCAGCGGTCCGCGCCCCGACCGACGCAGCGCGCAAGCCGGGTACTCGATGACGACCTCCACCAGAGCCCCAGCCGCCAGGACGATCGGCCCCTCGGGCGCGCGTCCCGCCGGTAGGGTGCTCGGGACCCGTGCGGCCACCACCGGCAGCGTTTCGAAGCGGGGCGGGGCCTGCAAGCGGTGGAGGTGCAGGAAGATGCCCATGAGGAGCGAGAGGCCGGAGGCAACCACGAGGCTCCAACGACCCACGGGCACTCCCCCGCTCCTGGCCGGCACGCACCCGACCGGCCCCACCGGCACAGGATGGCGCGCGGGGCCCAGGTGCATGCACGGCTTCAGGGGTGGCCGCCGGCGGCTGCGGCGGAGGTGAGTGGATCCGCCCCGCTGGCGCAGCGGGCGGCAGCCTCTCGGTGGGCACGGCAGTGGGGCCAGGGGGGCCAGGATGCCTCCAGGGGGAGGCCGGCGCCCGCGGCACCCGTCCCGGTCGGATGGCGCCAGGGCCGTCAGCCCCTGGCCGCGCCGAACGGGGGCACGGCCGCCGACATGCGGGGCGGCGGTTCTTCGGGGGACGGTCGGCCCCTGGATGCGGGGGCCCACGGGCCAGCAGAGCCCCGCCCCGCCGCCCGTCGCTGGGGGCTCCCGCCGCAGCCGCTCACGCCAGGCACCACAAGGTGCGCTTAGGCCTGGACCGCGTCGAGGTCGGCGGTCTCGGTGTGGTTGGTGTAGACGTTGCTGACGTCGTCGTGTTCTTCCAACAGTTCCACGAGGTGGGCGACCTGCTCCGCGTCCTTGCCCTCGACCTCGACCGTTGTCTTCGGCTCCATCGTCAATTCGGCGACCGCCAACTCGACGCCTTGCCCGGACACCGCCTGCCGCACGGCGTCGAACTCCTCCGGCGCCGTGATCACCGCGAACGTCTCCTCCTCGACCCGCACATCCTCGGCCCCAGCGTCCAGCGCCATCTCCAGGACCCGCTCCTCGGTCAGGCCGGTCTCCCCCCGGTCGATGACCAGCACGCCCTTCTTCTCGAACATCCAGGCCACGCACCCGGCCTCACCGAGCCCGCCGCCGTGGCGCGAGAAGAGGTGGCGCAGGTCGCCCGCCGTGCGGTTGCGGTTGTCCGTCTGCACCTCGACGAGCACGGCGACGCCGCCGGGGCCGTAGCCCTCATACGTGATCTCCTCGTAGTTGGCCCCCTCGTCCCCGTGGGCGCCCCGCTCCACCGCCCGGCGGATGTTGTCCGAGGGGAGGCCGGCCTCCCGCGCCCGCTCGATCGCCAAGCGCAAACGGGCGTTGGAGACGGGGTCGCCCCCCCCGGCACGGGCGGCGATCAGGATCTCCTTGCCGAGTTTGCTGTACAGGGCGCCACGCTTGGCGTCCTGGCGAGACTTGCGATGGATGCGGTTGTGCCACTTCGAATGACCGGACATCAGGCGCGCACCCCCCGTGGTCCGCCGCTGCACGGCGGCCGACCGCAGCCAAAGTGTAGCATGGGCCCCCCGGCGCAGACCACGAAGGTGGCGGAGGGCCGGGCAGGCACCCCCGCGTGGGCGCGCCAGGCAGGGGGCCGGGCGCGGTAGGTCCCCGCGGGGCCGATGCCAAGGTCCCCGGGAGCCCGGCGACCACGAGGGTCGGTGTCCAGCCGGACACGCGGGGGACCAGATCCGGACGTGGTCGCTGTACCCGGCAGTCTTCCAGCGACCACGTCGGGCAGCAGAGCCGGCCGCTCTGGGGGGCGTCACCAAAGCAGCCCCGGCGGAAAGGGTGGACGCGCCGACGCGGAACCGCCGTAGCGCCCTCTCCGGCGGGGCGGCGGCATGGGCAGGGGAGTCCGCAGGGAGGCGGCGTACGCGCCCCCTCCCTGCGGACTCCCCTCCCTACGAACGCCGCCGCGCCAGCACCGCCGCGAGGTCATCGGCCTTGCGCTTGTGGCGGGTCTTGCGATTCTGGGCGATGATCCGCCGCGCAGCCGGAACGGACACGGGCAGGTCGGTCCGCGCCAGCAGGCGTTCCTCGGCGTCGGCGCGGACCGTCATCGTCTCGTCGAGGGCCGGTTCCTCCTGGTGGCGCTGCAGGAGCCAGACGAAGAGGGCGTCGGCCTCGTCGTAGCTGAAACCCAGTTCCCCCTCATCCGTCTGGCCGGGCCACAGCCCCGCCGTGGGCACGCGCGTCACCAGGTCCTGGGCAAGGCCGGCGCTGGCCGCCAGTTCACGCACCTCGGCCTTGGTGCAGTCGCGGATCGGCTGCCGGTCGGCGATCCCGTCCCCCCGGATGCTGAAGTACCCCAGGAAGTTCTCGATCGCGTTGTCCGTGCCGACGGTCAACCCGTCGAAGGCATCGGCAAAAAACCCCGCCGTCATCATGCGCAGGGTCGGTTTGAGGTTGTTGACGGCCCAAGCCAGCTTGGCCTCCGACAGGGCCACCCCGTGAGCGGCGGCCAGGGCGCGCGCATGCTCCGTGTACAGGGACACCGCCTGCTCCCATAGCCCGGAGAGGTTGACGACCTCCGCCGGCATCCCGAGGTGCCCTGCCACCCGGCGCGCATCCTCGATGTCCTTGCCCCGCTCCCCCCGCAACTCCTCCTCGCTGCTGCAGGGCAGCAGCAAAGCCAGGGCACGCCCCGGGACCGCCCCGTTGGCGATCGCCGCCGAGGTCGCGGAGTCGACCCCCCCGGAGAGGCTGCAGACGAGGGTCTGCCGCCCCGCACCCTCCAGATACGCCCGCTCCGCGGCGCTCCGCTCCGCCAAGCCGGCCACCCCGGCCGACCCCGCCTGTACCGCCACTGTTGACGCGCCCCCCGTCTGCGGCCCGTCCCCGGGCCGAACGTCCAGGAAACCGGCCCCAACCCCGCGGCCACGACCCGCTGCCGCCCGCCGACGCGGCAGCCCCGGGGCCCATCCAGATCCCTGGCCCGGCGGCCCATTCCGCGAGCCGCGCGCGATACCCTGCCCGCCTGCCGCCCCTGCGGCCGGGCCCGCCGCCTGGGGGGCGCACCCCCGGGGGACGGGCGCCGGGCGCAACCCGCCGCGCCACGGGACCAGCAAATTCCTGCCCCAGCCTGCAGGGTTCCCCGCTGCGGCGTACAAACCTGTCCGACGCCTGGAATGCGGTGGATTCGCCTCCAAGTCGCGGCAACTGCTGCAGGAACCGTCCTCGTTGTCCCGAATCGCGCGCTTGCGTGTCGAAGATTGCCGAAGCCCGCCAGGAAGGCGGGCGCGGGGAATCGCCGCCGCCCGGCGGCGAGGGGCGAAGCCTGGCCGCGCCGCGGCCAGCCGGGCCACCTTCCGGCCCGAGCCCCCACAGGCGGACGCCCACCGTGGCCTCCCCTCCCGTAGGCATCGGAAAGGAGCATCCGGTGCGAAGCCCATCCCCCTGGCGTCGAGCCGTCGCCTGCACCGCCGCGCTGTCCTGCCTCGCCCTGATCGCCCCGGCAGCCGGGGCCGCCCCCGCCCCCAACCTCACGACCCTGGACCAGGCCGCGAGTCACCTGTCCGTTGGCTACGCGGGCCCCGCCGTCACAGTGCTCCAGCGGACCCTCAACGATTGGGGCGTCCACGCGCAGATCACCGGGCGCTTCAGCCAGGATACCGTCAGCGCCGTCGCCCTCGCCGCCCGTAAGATCGGCATGGCCGCAGGCAACCTGGTGACGCAACTGGCGGCGATCGGCTACGGGCCGCTGGCCCCCCAACTGCAGATGGGTTCGCGCGGGCCCGAGGTCGCGACGCTCCAACGAGCCCTGACGCGCGCCGGGGACGGCGTCGAGGCTACGGCCATCTTCGGGGCCCAGACCCAGGCCGAGGTAGAGGCCTTCCAGCGGGCTCACGGCCTGGCTCCCAACGGCATCATCACCTTATGGCAGGTGGAGGCCCTGGGCGGCGTTGCGGCGGTCGCCGCGCCCGCCCCGGCCACCACGACCGCCGCCCCCGCCCCGGCACAGGTCGCCCCCGTCGCAACGGCCCCGGGCCTCGGCGCCACCGTGGCCCGCCTGGCCACGGCCCTGGTGGGCAAGCCCTACGCCTGGGGCGGCGCCGGACCCAACGCCTTCGACTGCTCGGGACTGGTGATGTACGTCTACCGGGAGGCCACGGGGCGCTGGCTGCCGCACAGCAGCTACATCCAGTGGATGTGGGGCACGCCCGTCGCCCCGGGGAGGCTGCAGCCTGGAGACCTCGTCTTCTTCAACACGGACGGGTGGGGCCCGTCGCACGTAGGCATCTACGTGGGCGGCAAGTATCAGGACTTCATCTCCGCGACGAACCCCAACGACGGCGTGAAGATGAGCTCCCTCTATAGCGCGTACTGGGCCCGGCATTACGTCGGCGCCCGCGACCTGCTCAACTGACCCGCCTAGGGGGGGGGCGGCACCGCCCCCCCCGCACACACACGTGCCCCTCCGTCGCCTCCAGGCGCCGGACCCCGGCCTCCCCCGGGCCGCGCCTCATCCCGAGCGGGGGCTCAGCCCACCGGCTCCCCCTCGGCGGCTCTCGGCGCCGGGCCGGACTCCGCCACCCGGCAGAACGCCCGCTTGCCGGCGCGGACGACGCTGCCGGCCCGGACCGCCACCGCCGCCCCCGGATCGAGCACCCGTTGCCGGTCGACCTCCACGGCGCCCTGCGCCACCAGGCGGCGCGCCTCCCCACGCGTCCCGGCCAGCCCCAGGGCCACCAGGAGATCCACGGCCGTTCTCCCCCAGTCCGGGGCCAGCGGGCGCAGCGGCAGGTCCTGCGGCAGGGCGCCACGGGAGAAGACGCGCAGGAACTCCTCCTGGGCCGCCGCCGCAGCCGACGCCCCGTGGTACAGCGACACGACCGCCTCGGCGAGCCGGAGCTTCGCGTCGCGCGGGTTGAGCCCGCCGGAGGCCATCGCGGCGGCCATGCCCTCGACCTCGGCAGGCGCGACCCGCGTGCAGGCCAGGAAGTAGGGACGGATCAGGGGGTCCGGCAGCGACATCAGCTTGCCGAACATCTCCCCCGGGGCTTCGTCGATCCCCACGTAGTTGCCCAGGGACTTGCTCATCTTCTGCACGCCGTCCAGACCGACCAACAGCGGCGTGATCACCACGGCCTCCGGGCTCTGGCCGTAGTCCCGTTGGATCTCGCGCGCCATCATCAGGTTGAAGGTCTGATCCGTCCCCCCGAGTTCCACGTCGCTGCCCAGGGCGACGGAGTCGTAGCCCTGCATCAGCGCGTAGAAGAACTCGTGCAGGTGGATCGCCCGGCCCGCGCGGAAGCGCGCGGCGAAGTCGTCCCGCTCCAGGAGCCGGGCGACGGTGGCCCGCGAGGCCAGGCCGACGACCTCGGCGAAGCGGAGCCCGGAGAGCCACTCGGAGTTGAAGCGCACGGTGGTGCGCGCCGGAGCGAGGACCTTGTGCAGTTGACGCACGTAGGTCGCCGCGTGCGCGGCCACCTCTTCCTCGGACAACTGACGCCGGGTGTCGGATTTGCCTGAGGGATCCCCGATCCGCCCGGTGAAGTCCCCGATCACCAGGTCGACCTCGTGGCCCAGGTCTTGAAAGTCACGCAGTTTGCGCAGGACCACCGTGTGCCCCAGGTGGATGTCCGGGGCGGTCGGGTCCAACCCCAGCTTCACCCGCAACGGCCGCCCCGACGCCTGTGCCGCGGCGAGCTTCTCCCGCAGGGCCTCGGGACTGACCACCCGCTCCGTGCCGCGAGCGATCCGCTCCAGCGCCGCCTCCAGGGCCTCCACCCGCCCGCCCCCCCGTCCCTCGCGCTCCGCACCAACCGCCCGCCCCGGGGCCTCTGGCCCCGGGGACCCGGCCCCCGCCACGTGGCCGGGCGCGGGCCGCACCCGGGCGAGCGCGCCTCCCCTACCGGGCCGGGGTCCTCTCCCCTTGGTCCGGCCACCAGCGCAGCACGGGACGGCGCGCCGCCCCGGCCTCGTCGACGCGGCCCACGGGCGTGCGCCGCGGTGCCGCGCGCAGGGCCTGCGGATCGCGCCGCGCCTCGGCGACGATCTCCGCCACGGCCGCCGCCAGGGCGTCGATCGTCTGCTTGGATTCGGTCTCGGTCGGCTCGAACATCAGGGCCTCCTCGACGACCAGGGGCCAGTACATGGTGGGGGCGTGGAAACCGCGGTCCAGCAGCGCCTTGCAGAGGTCCAGGGCCCGCAGGCCCAGCGCCCGCAGGGTGCGGCCGTCGGCGATGAACTCGTGCATGCACGGCCGGTCGAAGGCCGGAGGCAGCACGGGGGCCAGCAACTCCTTGAGGTAGTTGGCGTTGAGCACGGCCCGCCCCGACATGGCCTGCAGCCCGGCCCCCCCGTAGCTGCGGATGAAGGCGTAGGCGCGCACCAGCACCAGGAAGTTGCCGTAGAGCGCCCGCACCCGGCCGATGCTCTCGGCGCCGCCCTCCTCCCAGGCGAAACGAGCCTGGGGCTCGCCCGGCAGATCCAGGCGGCGGACCCGCGGTGCGGGCAGGTAGGGGACCAGGGCCGGGACCACGCCCACCGGCCCGGCGCCTGGGCCGCCCATGCCGTGCGGCGTGGAGAAGGTCTTGTGGAGGTTGAGGTGGCAGAGGTCGAAGCCCATGTCGGCCGGCCGGGCCCGCCCGCAGATGGCGTTGAGGTTGGCGCCGTCGTAGTAGAGGAGCCCTCCGGCCCCGTGCACCACCTCGGCGGCCTCCCGCACCTGCCCCTCGAAGAGGCCGACGGTGTCGGGATTGGTCAGCATCAAGGCCGCGAGGCGGTCGTCCGCCTCCGCCCGCAGCGCGGCCAGATCCAGCCCGCCGTCCGGGGCCGGCAACTCGACGACCTCCAGGCCGGCCATGGCCGCCGAGGCGGGATTGGTTCCGTGGGCCGTGGCCGGCACGAGCACCCGCCTCCGCCGCCCCTCGCCGCGCCGCCGGTGGTAGGCCGCGGCGATGAGCATGCCGGCCAGCTCCCCGTGCGCCCCCGCCGCGGGCTGGAGGCTGAAGGCGGCCATCCCCGTGAGGGCGCACAGCGCCTGCTCCAGCTCCCACAGCAGGCCCAGGGCGCCCTGGGCGAACTCGGCCGGCGCGTGGGGATGCAGGCCGGCGAACCCCGGGAGCCCGGCGAGGGCGTCGTTGATCTTGGGGTTGTACTTCATGGTGCAGGAGCCCAACGGGTACATCCCGGTGTCGATCGCGTGGTTTTGGCGCGACAGCCGCGTGAAGTGGCGCACGGCATCGAGTTCCGAGACCTCGGGCAAGCGCGGGGGGCTCCGCCGCAACGCGGCGGCGGGGAGCACGTCTTCGGGGCGCGCGGCCTGCGGGACGTCGTCCGCCGGCAGGCGAAAGCCGGGGCGACCCGGTCGCGAGAGTTCGAAGAGCAGCGGCTCGGGGGCGTCAGGCACCGGCACGGGACAGCACCTCCGCGAACGCCGCCGTCAGCCCATCGATCTGGGCCCGCGTCCGTCTCTCCGTGACGGCCACCAGCAACAGGTCGGCCGCCAGGACCGGACCGACCAGGAACCCGGACTGCGCCAGGGCCCGCGCGACGTGCGGGGCGTCCGCCACCCGCAGGGCGAACTCCTGGAAGAACGGTGCCCCAGGGTGGGCGAGGGCCACCCCAGGGACCCCCCGCAGGCGCTCCGCGGCGTAGTGGGCACGGGCCAGGCACACCTCTCCGAGGCGGCGCAGGCCGGCCGGGCCGAGCAGGCTGAGGTAGATGGTGACGGCCAGGGCGCACAGCGCCTGGTTGGTGCACACGTTGGAGGTCGCCCGGGCGCGCCGGATGTGCTGCTCGCGGGCCTGCAGGGTCAGGACGAAGGCCCGGCGACCGGCGGCGTCGGCGCTCTGGCCGCAAATGTGCCCCGGCAGGCGCCGCAGCAGGGGCTCCGCCGCGGCCATGAAGCCGAGGTACGGCCCGCCGAAGCCCAGGGGGAGGCCCACGGACTGGGCCTCGCCGACCACCAGCTCCGCACCGAGCGCGCCGGGGGCCTCCAGCACCCCGAGGGTCGCCGGATCCGCGACCACGATGGCGATCGACCCCGGGGGACGGCACCGCAGCAGGTCGGCCACGTCGAGCACGCGCCCGTGGTAGTCCGGCTGCTGGACGATCACGGCCGCCGTGTCGCCCGGCTCCCCCTCCCCCCACCCCACCACGCCCTCCCCCTGGGCGTAGGTCCGGAGCACCTCCAGAGACTGCGGGT
>DAHWHV010000463.1 GCA_027335545.1 Clostridia bacterium | reverse complement strand
CGCAGCCTCCGGGGCACCGCGCCCGCGACGAGCCGGGGGCGCCCGCCCCCGGCTTGCGCCCGGCCCGGGTCCCTACCCACGCCCCCCCACCCGGGCGCTCGGCCCGTCCCGTCCGCTGCCGTGGCCGCCCGGGCCCCGGTCCCCACCGACGGCTGGGGCCCTCCAGGCATCGCCGCAAGCGAGCGACCGGGGAGCCGTCCGCGGGAAATCCGCGGCTCCGGTTCAGGGGGGCACCACTGCCCCGCGGTCCAGTTGCGTGTTCGATCCCCTGCTTCAGAAGCAGCCAGGGCGTAGCTACCCAGCGCGCATCGGCGAGCCACGGCGAGTGCCCCAAGTTCACGCCGACCTGGCACTTCCGCGAGGACGCCATGTCCACGACGCCGGAAGCGGGCGGCGCTACGGGGCCTACCCGGCCTGGGCCCCGCGGAGTTCGACCCCCTTGGCGTGCTGCCCGACGTTCGTCCGGTAGGAGCCCTCCAGGCCTCCCGCCAAGACCCGCAGGCGGAGCGTGCGGCCGAAGGGGGTCCCGACAAACGACCAGTCCAGCCGCAGCGTCCCGTCCTCCTCCCAGGAGGCGAGGCCTGCGCAGTCCCTGGGGTCCTGCCCCGCCGCCAAGGGGGACGCCCCCCGCCGCCAGTCGCCGAAGCCGAAGGAGAGGCGCCGCGGCAGGCCGGCCTCCACGAGGACGGCTTGGCAGGCTTGGCTGTCGACCTCCAGGGTCAGGGCCTCCAGTTGAGCGGCGTTCGGGTCGAGGCGGTAGGTGCCCCCGGGGGCGGGTCCGACGGGACGGCCCTGTGGACCGCGCGGGCCGAGGGACAGCCGGCGGAGGCGCTCAGCCAGGGCGAGCCCGCGCGGTGCCTCCCCAGCCCGGGTGGGTCGGTCCCCCAACGCGGGGAGCAGGTGCTCCCAGACGCAGTCCAGCACGCCCTGCAGCTTGTCCGTGCCACCCGTCATGGCGACGACGGCGTCCTGCTCCGGCAACACGAGGCAGAATTGGCCGTGTGCGCCATCGCCCCGGTACGCCCCGTGCCGGCAGCGCCAGAACTGGTATCCGTAGCCCTGCGCCCAGTCGCCGGCCCGGCCGTCGCCGTTGCTGATCTGCTTGGCCGTCGCCTCCGCGACCCAGGCGGCCGGGAGGAGCTGGCGGTCCTCCCAGCGGCCCCGCTGGAGGTAGAGTTGGCCGAAGCGGGCGATGGCCTCGGTCGTGAGCGAGAGGCCCCAACCCCCGGCGTTGATGCCGCGCGGGCAGGACTCCCAGGTGGCCCCCTCGATGCCCAGCGGCCGGAACAGGCGGGGGGTGAGGTAGTCCAAGAGGGTCTGGCCGGTGCGTTGCTGCACGATCGCCGAGAGCATGTAGGTGGCGGCGCTGTTGTAGACGAAGGGCGATCCCGGGGCGTGTTCAACGGGCAGCGCCAGGAAGGCCCGCACCCAGTGGTCGTGTCCGGCGGCCCGCACCGGGCCGGTCGCGTCGCTGTGGTGGCCGGTGCCCATCGTGAGCAGGTGGCGCACCCGCATGGCAGCCAGGTTCGGTCCCACGTCCGCCGGCAGGTCGGCCGGGAAGAAGGAGGTCACGGGGTCGTCCAGGGACAGGCGGCCCTCGTGCACCGCCAGGCCTACGGCCGTGGACGTGAAGCTCTTGCTGAGGGAGAAGAGCATGTGCGGCGTGTCCGCCGTGTACGGCCGCCACCAGCCCTCGGCGATCACCCGGCCGTGGCGGAGGACCATGCAGCTGTGGACCTCGAGATCGTGCGCGGCGAAGGCGTCGAGCAGCGCGGCCAGGCCCGCCTCCGCCACGCCCTCGGCGGCGGGGGTGCTGCGCGGTAAGCGAGCCTGTGGGGCTGTCGGCATCGGCTATCCCTCCCGTGCTGCGCCGCGGAGCGAAGCTCGCCGCAGGCGAGCGGTGCTGCGCCGCAGGCGAGCGGTGCTGCGCCGCAGGCGAGCGGTGCTGCGCCGCAGGCGAGCGGTGCTCCGCCGCAGGCGAGCGGTGCTGCGCCGCAGGCGAGCGGTGCTCCGCCGCGGAGCGAAGCTCGCCAGCAGGCGAGCGGTGCTCCGCCGCTTCGCCCCAGGACGGTCCTCGGCCTGCCGTGTAGATCGGCCCTTGACCAAAGAGGCGCGGCGCAAGCCCCTGCCTTTAGGCATGGGGATAAGCCGATTTGTTCGCCTGCTCCCAGTACCGG
>DAHWHV010000333.1 GCA_027335545.1 Clostridia bacterium | reverse complement strand
TGTCCACGGCCGCTCGCCGGGCGAGACTGCCCCAGCCTCTGCCAATGTTCACGTTGTCGCCGCCGCGGTCCGGATCCACCTCCATCGCCCCGGTTGTCCAGGCTTCCTGGGCGGCCCAGCAGGCCGTCGCCCGCCTCACCCCCCGGGCCGGCTGTGCCCTGCTGGCCTCCCTGCATACGCTGAACGAGCAGGGCCGCCTGACGGACGCCGCCGTCCTGCGGGCGGTCGCCCAAGCGGAGGGGGCAGCGGCGTGAGTTCCGCCCAGGATGCGGGGGACGCCCTGTCGCTGCCGGCGCCCGCCCCACTGGTGGCGGGACCGCCGTCCCTGTCCGAGCCGGCCGCGGCCGAGGGCAGCGGTCCGACCGGGGAGGTCTTCGCCACCGCGGTCGCCGGGGGGGACGAGGAGACCGTGGCCGCGGCGGTGCGGTATCACCTCCCCCGCCTCGCGCGCTACCTCGCGCGCCTCGGCGGGGACCCCGGGCTGGCCGAGGACGTCGCCCAGGAGAGCCTGCTGCGGGCGGTGCTGGCCTGCCGGCGCGGGCGGCCGCCCGTCCAACTGGGTCCCTGGCTCTATGCCGTGGCCACCAACCTCTGGCGGGACGCGGCCCGCTCTGCGGAGCGCCGGCACACCACCCTCGGCCTGTCCGCGGAGGCCCCGGGCGGTGACGATCCGGCCGCCCGGTGGACCGAGGCGGAGGTGCTGCGCGCCGCGCTGCGCCTCCTGCCGCCGGAGTTGGGCGCGGTACTGGTGCTGCACTTCTACGAGGGTCTGGCGTTGCGGGAGATCGCCCCAGTGACGGGCGCGCCGCTCGGCACCGTCAAGTGGCGGATGTTCACGGCGCTGCGCCGGATGCGTGGGTTGCTGGGACCGGCCTGCGGCCGGACCGGGGAGGGAGAGGCGTGAAGCGGGGGGATGCGGCCGTGGCCGCGGCCCTGCGGCGGGATGCCGCGCGCGATACTACCGGAACGGCGCTGCCCGCGGATGCGGTGGAGCGCGGCGTCGCGGCCTGCCTGGGGGCGATGCGGCACGGGGGACCGGCCCCGGGTGAGGAGTTCGGCCTCTGGCGCGCCGTGCTCGGCGCGCAGTTGCGCCTCTTTCCGCCCTCCGTCCGGGTGGCGGCGGTGATCGTGCTCCTGCTGGGGGTGCCGCAGGCGTTCCTCTCGCCCGGATCCGCCAGCACGGCGCTCGACATCGTCGCCCCGGTCCTGGCGGCGGCCGGCGTGCTGGCGGCCTTCGGGGGGGCGCGCCGCGCGTCTCTGGAGGTGGAACTGGCCTGTGCCGTACGCCCCTACGAACTCCTGCTGGCGCGCCTGCTCCTGGTGGTGGGCTGCGATCTGGCCGTGGCCCTGGCCGCCAGCGTGGTCCTGTGGGTGGCGGGGGGGGGCGGCGCCGCCGCCCATCTGGTCCTGGCCTGGCTTGGGCCGCTCCTCCTGCTGGCGGGCCTCAACCTGACGTTGTCCCTGCGCTGGGGGGCCACGGCGGCGGCGGTCCCCAGCGTCGCCCTCTGGTCCGTCTCCGTCGCGGCCACCACCCGGGCCTCGGCTTGGCCCGGTCTGGCCTGGTGTGTCCCAGCGCGCATGTCCACGCCGGAACTCCTCGGTCTGGCCGCCGCCGGCGGCCTCCTCCTGGCCTTGACCGTGGCCCGTGGCGCCTTCTGGCTCCGGCCGCGGGGCGATGCGGCGTGAGCCTGCGCGCCCGTGGCCTCGGCAAGCGCCTCGGTCACCGCTGGGCACTCCGTCACTGCACCCTCGACCTCCGCGGGGGGACCTGGCTCGGCGTGCTCGGCCCGAACGGCGCCGGCAAGACCACGCTGCTGCGGCTCCTGGCCACGGTGCTGGCGCCGGACGAGGGCGTCCTCTGCTGGCGGGGGATGCCGGTGGGTCAGGGCGCGGCGTTGCGGCGGTGCCTCGGGTATCTGCCTCAGGCATTCGCCATGCCCCCGCTCCCGACGGTGGCCGCGGGGCTCGCCTACCTGGCGGCGCTCAAGGGGATCGAGGCGCGCGCCCAGGCGCCGGCATGCGCGTGCGCCCTCGCCTGGGCGGGGGTGGACGACGTGGCGGGGGAACGAGCGGACCGGCTCTCCGCCGGCACGCTGCGCTGCGCGGGCCTGGCCCAGGCGGTGCTCGGCAACCCGGCGGTCCTGGTGCTCGACGAGCCGGAGGTCGGCGTCGACCCCGCCCGCCGCCGCACCCTGTGCGGGCGCCTGCACGCCTTTGCGACGGAGGGGCGCATCGTCCTGTCCGCCGCCCACGACCCGGACTTCCTGGAACCCGCGGATGCCGTGCTCCTCCTGGACCAGGGGTACGCCGAGGGTCCGTTCGCCGTCGCGGACTTCCGGCGCACCGCGGAGGGCCGGACCTGGGTGGTGGATACGGTCGGCCAAGCCCAGGGCGGGGCCCCGGGCGCGGCCCTCGCGGCAAGCGAGGGAGGCACGCGCCGCCTTGTGGGCGCGCGGCCGGGGGAGCCCCCCCGCCCGGGCGCCGTCCCCGCAGGGCCCACGTTGGCGGACGCCTACGCCCTGTGGCGTCTGGATCAGCCCGGCTGCGGCCGGGCTGATCCGCTGCCGGGCGGCGTGCCCCCGCGCCGCTAGCGCGTTCGCTCCCGCAGCTCACGCTGCGCCCGGGCCTGAATCAAGCTGGGCTTGACCAAGCCGTACCGGCGCAGGTCACAGAGCCACCCGGCGTCCTTGAGACCCGTCTTTCGCCCAGACGCCGCCTTCCGGTGTGCCGCGTGCCCCACGATCGGCCGCATCCCCGTGGCCGCGATGGAACGCGAGCGGCGTTCCCCGGTCTGTCGCTGGGACGGGCTGCGACAGCAACTTGCAACGCCTCTGCCAGTGTGGCCCAGGGATGCCTGCACGCGGCCGTGCCGTGGGGGGAGGCGCATGGGTCTCCTGCGGTCAGCCGCAGCCAGGAGCACACCTTTGGTCATTGACTTGCCACGCACAAGCAGCTAACATACCATTTGTACCACCTGCCGGCGGGCCGCATGGGGTTCCGGGCGCGCCGCCGCCTTGTGCGGCACAGCTAGTCGCGGCG
>DAHWHV010000452.1 GCA_027335545.1 Clostridia bacterium | reverse complement strand
CACCCGCGGCTGCTGCGCGGCGCCGCCGTGGCGGCGCGGGCCGGCATCGAGGCCCTCACGCCCGCGGGCCTGCGCCGGGACGGCCAGGACTGCCGCGTGCTGTTCTGCGCGGGACGGGATCACGCGGCACGAGGGATGGGGGCGTTGGAGGGAGCTCAGGCCGCCTACCTGGAGTTTCTGCACGGGGCCGACGGCCTGGTCGAGATCGTTTCGCTGTCGAGTTGGCTCACGGAGGCGGACTGTCCGACGGCTTGGGCGCCAGCCACGGCGCCCGCGGAACTGGGGGCTGTGGCCGCCAGCTACTGGGCGTACTGGCGGGAGGCGGTGGCTGGCAGGTTGCTACGCCGCACCTGCGCGACCGTGCTGGCCCCGCCGCCCGCCCCCCTAGCCTCCGCGGCGGGGGGGGGCCGCGCGGCAGCCGAGACGGAGGCGGCGTTCCGGGCCGCCACGGAGCGGATGGGCCTGGCGCTCGAGGCCGTATCGCAGGGCGAGTTGGCCCGCCGGCTACGGGCGCTGCTGGGGGCGGGGGCCCCCGTCGATACGCGCCCGGAGGCGGGGTTCTGGCGGGTGGAGCGGGCGGGCGCCGCGGTGGAGAGCCCCCCCGGGGGTGCCTGAGGGAGAGGAGGGAAGGGCCGTGGGCCGCGACACCCTGCGCCACATGTTCCAGCGCGTCCGAGCGCGCCTCGGGCGACCCGCCGCCTCCGGGCCCTGCTCGGCCGGGCGGCAGGAGTGGGCTGAGGTGCTGTCGCCGGACTGGCTGGCCGAGGAGCGGGACCTCGTGCGCCTAGCCGACGGGCGCCTGGCGCGCACCCTGGCCGTCGTGGCCTACCCGCGCCGCGTCGAGCCAGGCTGGCTGCGTCCGCTCTACGCCTTTCCCGCCGAAATGCGCCTGGCCTGCCACGTCGAGCCCGTGGACACGGCGTTGGCGGTAGAGCAACTCAGTCGCCACGCCCGCACCCTGCGGGCGTCGATGCTGCTCAGCGAGGCGCGCCGCGTGCAGCGCGACGCCTACGACGAGGTGGCGCTGGAGGACGCGGTCAGCCTGCGGGACGCCTTGGCGCGGGGCCGTGTGCGCCTCTTCCGCTACCACCTGACGGCCACGCTGCTTGCCCCCGACCGGGAGACCCTGGAACGGCTCACCGCGGCCCTGGTCGCGGAGATGGAGTCGCGCCTGCTGCTGAGCCGCCGTTGCGTCCACCAGCAGGCCGACGGGTTTGCCCACACCCTACCCCTGGGCCGCATCGTCCTCCCCTGCCCGCGCAACCTCGACTCCGAGGCCCTGGCCACCACCCTGCCCTTCGTGAGTGGCGAGTTCCAGCGGCCCGCGGACGAGGTCTGGGGGCGCGACCTGCGCCACCATTGCTTGGTGGCGGTGCCTCGTTGGCAGGCGGCCAACGCGCACGTGATTTGCGTGGCCGCCAGCGGCGCCGGCAAGTCCTTCTGGCTGAAGTCCCTCCTCGCGCAAAGCCTGCTCGCTGGCCGGGCCGCCGTCGTCTTCGACCCACAAGGGGAGTATGCGCGCTGGTGCCATGCCCTCGGGGGGCGCCTGGTCGTGCTCGGTCCCGCCGCGGGCGGCCGCGTCCACCCCATGCCCCCGCGTCCCCCTGCCGCGGCGCGATCCGCTGGTGCGGGGGGCGGCCGTGACGCGAGCGGGGCGACAGCGGCCTGGCGGGCGGTGTGCGCTGAGCGGCTGGCGGGC
>DAHWHV010000434.1 GCA_027335545.1 Clostridia bacterium | reverse complement strand
CCGACGACCGCGCCGTCCTCCGCGCACCCCTGGCCTCCGCCCCCACCCAACCCCAACCCGCAGGAGTCTCGCCCTCCACCACGTAGTGCACCGCTGGCTTCCGCCACGAGAACGCGGTGGCGCAGGGCTTCTTCCCACCTTGAAGGCGGAGTTCGTCCACCCCCAGGCCTGGACCACGCGCGCGGCCGCCGAGCGGGCCGTGGGCGAGTACACCGAGGTCTTCGACAACCGGCAACGCCTCCATTCGACCCTCGGCTACCTCTCGACCCTCGGCTACCGCACCCCAGGGGCCTTCGAACAGGAGGGCATGCGCGTGAGTGGGGCCGCGTAACGGGCCCCCAGCCCAGTAGCGGACTGCGCGCCGTCCTGGCCAGGTGGCGCCCGCCGGCTCGCCCAGCGCTGGCGGATCGGTGGCGGCTCTGCTGGCCCCCCCGTGGGCGGTGGGGGCCGCCCCCCTGCCGGTCGGCCCCGCGCAGCGGAGCCGCAGAGGCTCGTCCGCCAGGGCCGGCGGGTGCCACCGCTCACGCAGCGGGCCCGTCCCGACGCATGGTCCCGCTGTCCACGAAACCGCTGGGAAGGCCAGACTTTGAATCGTGTGCCGTTCGTACGAGGGGGTCCGGCGGAGCGTGCGACGGCGTCGATCGGGAGGGGCGGTGACTCGGTGAGCGCCGCGGTACCTGGGGACGGCGGCGGCCGCGGGTCCGGACAGGCGGGCCTCTGGGAGCGCGAGGAGGAACGGGAGGCCATCGCCGTTGCCCTGGGTGCCGCCTGCCGGAGGGACCATCGGGGCTCCGCCCTGTTCTTCCGCGGAGAGCCGGGACTCGGCAAGACCAGCCTGCTCTCGGTTGCCACCGACGCGGCGGCGGAGCGGTTCACGGTGGTCCGCGCCGGAGGGCACGAGATGGAGCAGGGCTATCCCTTCGCCGTGGTCCATCAGGTGATCGAGTCGCTCCTGGCCCGGTACGGAGCCGACCTGGAGGAGCTCAACGGCGGTCCGGGGTCGCTGCGCGCCCTCATGCAGAGCTCGGTTCAGGCCGCCGCCGGGCCCGAGCGTGCAACGCCCCCGGCCCGTTCAGAGGTCGTCTACGCCGTTTACTGGTTCATGGCCAGCGTGGCGGAGCGGCAGCCTCTGCTGCTCTGCCTCGACGATCTGCACTGGAGCGATCCCGACTCTCTGGAGGCCTTCCGCTTCCTGGTCCTGCGGGTTGAGCCGCTGCCCGTCGTGCTGGTCGGCGCGCTGCGCCCGTGGCCCGCCTTGACGGCTCAGGTCGTGGACAGCGTCACGCGGGATGGGCGGGCCCGGGCGTGGGACCTCCGGCCGCTGACCCCCGCAGCCAGTCTGCACCTCCTGGCGCAGGGTCTGGGCGGTCCACCGAGCCCGGACCGTGCCCGGGAGGCGTACGCCCTTGCGGGCGGAAACCCGTTCCTCGTCCAGGAGCTCGCCAGGATCTGGCGGGCGGGGGACTCCAGGCCGGGCGGCCCCTCGCCGGAGGGCGATCCGCCCCTGTCCGTTCCGGCCGGCGGTGGCGGTTCTCTGGTCCTGGCGCGACTGGCCGGCCTTCCGCGGCAGAGCCGGCGGCTCCTCGAGGCGGCCAGCGTCCTCGGGCCCGAGTTCCGGCTGGATGTCGCCCTGGATCTCGCGCAGCTCCGCGGGAAAGCCTCCGTCCCGGCCTTGGCGCCGCTGGAGAGCCTTGGGCTCGTCCAGCACCGGGAAGGCGGCTGCGCGGCCTTTCATCACCCGTTGCTGTGCCGGGCCGTATACGAGGGCATCGATCCCGCCTCGCGCCGGGCCCTACACCGGGGCGCCGTGGGCCTCTTGCGCTCCCGGGGCGCCCGCGCGTCGGACCTGGCCCCGCACCTGCTGCTGGCCGCCTCGCCCGGCGACGCGGAGGCCGTGCGCGAGTTGCGCCGGGCCGCCTCCGACGCCTCGGCTCTGGGTGCGCATGACTCCGCCGCCCTGCACTTCCGCCACGCCGCATCCCTGAGTCCCCCCGGCCCCGAACGGGCCTCCATCCTCTACGAGCTGGGGCGGGCGCACCAGCTGGCGGGTGCCCAGGACTTGGCTGGCGCCGCCTTCTCCGAGGCCGCCGCGGACCCGGGCTGTGAGGTCGAGCTCCGTTGCCGGGTGCACCGTTCTTGGGGTTTCTCCCTGACCCTGGCGGGCGACATCGAAGCGGCGCGCGAGAGGCTGAAAACAGGTATCGACGCCGCGGCCGGATGCAACCTCGCCCTGGCGGCGGAGATCGCCGTGGCGGCCGCCGTGCTGGAGATGACCACCAGCGGCATGCATCGGGGCATGGAGGCCGCGCAGCGGGCCCTGGGCCTGGCGCGCGCCAGCGGCGACCCCGCGGCCCTGTCGAAGGCCTGGGCCATCTGGAGCAATGTGGCCTTCAACCAGGGAGCCTCCCAAGCCTACGAGTGCGGCCGTGAGGCCCTGGCGCGCCTGCCGCCGGTGGAGCCGGACGAGACCGAGCTGTTCTGGGGCTGGTCGGGGCCCATTGCGCTGGGCATGATCACCATGCGCTCGGAGCGCTACGGCGAGGCGGAGGGGCTGCTGCGGCGCGCCTGGGCGCTCGCCCAGGCGCGCGGCTCGCGCTACGCCCTCATCTGGGCCTCCACCTTTCTGACTGAGCTGGCGTGGCGGCGGGGTCGCCTCCGAGAAGCCTTCCGGCACAGCGAGGACACCACCGCCTATCCGGTCGACGTCCCCTGGGCCACCTGCTTCGCCTACGGCATCCGCGGCCGTGTGCTGCTGGAGATGGGCGATCTGGAGGGGGCGGAGGCCTGTCTGGCCCGCTCCGAGGAGGAGGGGCTGCGAGCGCACCTGGCCCCCGGCGTGTTGGCGTCGCGTTGGGGACAGGCCATCCTGGAGGCGCGGCGCGGCCTGGCGGAGCGCGCGGCGGACATGCTGCTGGCCCAGGGACGGGAGGCTGGAGGGATCGGCATCGCGGATCCCTCCAGCTTCCGCTGGCGGCAGGAAGCGGCCGAGGCCTGCGTGCGCTGCGGCCGGCTGGACGAGGCGGAGCGGCTGGTGCGGGTCATCGAGGTGGAGGCGCGGCGGCTCCAGCGGCCGGGGCTTCTGGCGAGCGCCCAGCGCTGCCGGGGGATGCTCCGCGCGGTGCAGGGCCGGGACGCGGAAGCCGGGGAGGCCTTCAGCGCGGCCCTGGAAACCTACCGCAACCTGGACGAGGCGCTGGAGCGCGCCCGCACCCTGCTGGCCTTCGGGACCTGGCTGCGACGCACCGGGGAGGCACGACGCGCTCGGCTCGTGCTGGACGAGGCCTCGACCGCCTTCGAGGCCTGCGGCAGCCCCCTCTGGCAGCGCCAGGCGGAGTCCGAGCGGCGCGCCGCGGGCGGTCGCCGGCGGGCGCGGGCCCACGCGGGGCGACTGGGCTGCCTGACGCCTCAGGAGTACCGCGTGGCGGAACTGGTCTCCCAGGGGCTCAGCAACCGCCAGATCGCCTGCCAGCTGCTTGTGAGCCCCAACACCCTCGAGACCCACCTGCGGCATGTCTACGCCAAGCTGGAGCTGCCCTCGCGGCGGGAACTCGTGGCCTACTTCGCCGCCCATCCCGCCCTGCCGTTCCCCGGCGCCGGCCCGCCTCGGGTCTGAAGCGGTCGCCGTCCCTTGAGCGGCGGGCTTTGAGCCGCCGGGGACGGTGCGGCGCCGCGCCTAAGCTCAGGGTGGGGGGCAAGAAAGATCACGGTCCGGCGGATGCCGGCCGTGATTTTTCTTGCCCTCGGGCGGCGCCTACGATGGGCCGACCGGGGCCGGCGCGACCGGCAGGGCCGCCAAGGCGCAGATGGGTGGTGCAAGCGGTGCGCAGGTCGATCGGGGGTTGGTACGTCGTCGCCATGGACCTCTGGTACGCCCCGGGCCAGGCCCTGGCCGCACCGGCCAACGCGGGCCTGCAGAGGGCCCTGGCGCTCCTGGCCAGGGCGGCGGCGGCGCACCCGGAGGCGGTGCGGCTGGTGGACACCTCGCGCTTCGCCGCGTTCGAGCGCTGGCAGGTCTACGCCCGGCACGCGAGCCAGTGCGGCGCCTGGGGGTACGCCGTGGCAGAGGTCTTCTGCAGCCGCTCGCGGGCGGGTTCGGACGCGGGTTGGGGGGTGCCGCTGCTGAGCGTGCGCTTCCGGGAGACAGCGGCGCCCTGCGTGGCCCCGCACCGGGACCTGTCGGAGCCGGGGGGCCGCCTCCGCTCCATCTTCGACCTGCTGACCATGCTGGCCCCGCGGGAGCAGGCGCGGTTGTTCGGGGAGCCGGTTTGAAGCGCGGGCCGGTCGAGGAGGGGGGGCGACGGAGCCTGGCGGGG
>DAHWHV010000330.1 GCA_027335545.1 Clostridia bacterium | reverse complement strand
GTGCCCTTCGGGGCAGGCACTCCAAGCGGGGGCTGAGAGCCGGGATGCTGTACCAGGGCAGTCCCGAGCCCGGGAGAGCCTGGCAAAGGCCGAAGCAATGCATTCCAGAACCCCCCGGCTTTAGCCGTGGGGAGGTTCAGCAGCATAGCCCTCAGTGCCGCACGGCGAAGACCGCCTCAGCGGCCGCCGCGTCCCCGGCGCGTACACCGGGATCTTGGCCGCCCGCCCTCCCCCGCCCCACCCCCACGCGCACTTTGTCGATGGGCCAGGACACCCCGCGGACCGTCAGGTGGCCGAGCGCACGCTGGCGCACGCTGGCGCACGCCGCGGCGAGGCGCGCTCCGGGCCTGTGGCCGACGGAGCGGGCGCAGGGCACCCGCGCGGCCGCCGCACGCCGTGTGCGCAGGCGCCCCTCCTGCCTGCCCTGGCAGGGCGTGCGGGTGAGCGCGGCCCTTGGTCCCCGCCCACCCGCGGCAGGCCGGTGCGCGCCGGGTCCCGGCGGCACCGGGGGCCACATCCGGCGGTTCCGCCACGGGCGGCCTCCCCGGGGGACACCGCCCGTGGGGCATGGAGCGGGAGGAGATCCACGCGGGTACCCGAACCGTTGCCTGGCCAGGGAGGGTAGTCCCCGGCCGCGCGGCCCGCCGACAGGTAACGGGCCGTCGGCTCGGTCACCCCACGGGGGATCGGTGGGGCGCCCGGACCACCGCCCGGTGCCGCCAGTGCCCCGCCGGCCGAAGACGGGGCAGGGTGCGGTACGGGGGTGGCCACACCCTGGAGGCAGGGGGATCGCCGTGCCGCCCGAGCCGGCCGGAGGCGACCCGCGGGGAGCGGAGCCCGGGGAACGGGATGAGCAACTCGCAACGTTCGCCGAGGTGATGCGCACCCTCGGCGATGAGACGCGGCTCCGCATCCTGCGCCTGCTGCGCGACCAGACGCTCTGCGTCTGCGACTTGGCCACGGCGGTGGGGGCGAGCCAACCCCTGGTATCCCACCACCTCAAGGCGCTGAAAGCCGCCGGCCTGGTGGCCTGCCGCCGGGAGGGCCAGTGGGTCTATTACGCGGCACGCCTGGACACCTTCCGCCGCCTGGGGCTGGAGGGCCTGTGGGCCCCGGGCCAGGTCCTGGCCGCGGAGGCCCCGGCGGAGCGCCCAGCCTGACGGACCGCGCACGCGCCGCGGCAGGAGAGTGCCGGGCCGTGCATAAAGGCATGTACATACGCGCATCGGCGCCCGGGGGGACCTGGGCCGGGCCGGTGGCGTCGTCCGCCCCTGTGGGCGGAATCGGCGAAGGGGGGACCCGTGCATGGAGTACCGTTTGCTCGGCCGCACCGGTGTCCGCGTCTCACCGCTCTGTCTGGGCTGCATGAACTTCGGCGGTCGCACCAGCGAGGAGGACGGCATCCGCATCATCCACGCCGCGCTCGATGCCGGCATCAACTTCCTGGACACGGCCAACGTGTACAGCCGCGGGGTGTCGGAGACGATCACCGGCAAGGCGCTCGTCGGGGGCAGGCGCGAACGCGTCATCCTGGCGACCAAGGTCCACGGCCGGATGGGGGACGGCCCCAACGACAACGGCAACCACCGCCAGCACATCTTCCAGCAGGTCGACGCCAGCCTGCGCCGCCTGCAGACCGACTACATCGA
>DAHWHV010000327.1 GCA_027335545.1 Clostridia bacterium | reverse complement strand
CCGTCCCTGAGCCCGGAGGGCACCGCACCGGGGTATAACCCCGCGGGCACCGGGGGCAAGCCCTAGACGCGTTCGGGACCCCGGTGCGCGGGAGGGTCGGGCGCCGGTCGTTTGGCGGTGTCGGCGCTCGGCGCCGTGGGTGACGGCGTGGTCGATGCGGGCGCGCCGCGCCGCCTGCCGAGATCCCCGGTGGAGGTCCGCCGCGAGCCGGATGCCGGGCGGCACCCGGCTCGCGGCCGGGGTCCCCGCGCGCGCCCTCCCGCGGGGACGCGTGGCCGTGGCCGGGGGGCAGGCCGAGCGGTGGAAGAGCAGAGGGGGGCGGCCGCGCGCCTTCGCGCTCGCCGTCTTGCCGACCCCCGCGCCTTCGCGCTCTGCACCGCCCGCTGCCGCTGCGCCATCGGTCCCCTGGCGCCGAGGCGGGTTTCGTCCAGCCGACCTCCGGGCCCCGCACGCCAGGGGGCAGGCGGATTCCCGTGGGCGTGCCGGCATCCGCCATACGCGCCGCTGGATCTCTGCGGCGCCGCGTGCGCGCCGCGGGCGGCCGCCCCGCTCCGGCCTCGTACGGTAGTCAGGGTTGCGCGTTCATCTACCACCCGTGGTGGTGCTCGCAGACGACCGCATCCCACCCGTGGGGACATCGCGACCGAAGCCCGATTGCCGTGCTAGGCCCCGCCATCGCGTGCCCCCTCTTGGAGGCACCGGGTCCGGCACGGCCCGCCGCCTGCCCACGCGCGCCTCCGCTGCGCGCCGAACGGACCGGCCCGCGTCAGCGGCAGCGGTGCGGCCCTCCGTACCCCGCGCTGCTGGGCCGACCCAGGAGCCGGAGCGGCCGCCAAGGCGGGCCCTCGCTCTCTGCCGCCGCTGCGGACCGACCGCGCGCGGGCGCCCTCCGCGCCCGATCCCGGCCACCGGCTGCCCTTATTACGCTCAACGGGGCGCCGCGCGGCTCACGCGTGGCGCCCGGCGGGTGCGCCGCCCGCCCAGCCGGGCGCGGTCGCCCGTGCGATGTGCTTGGCGAGCAGCACGGGCAGGTGACGCGCCAGTTCGCCGCGCGTCAGCACCTGGGCGCCGGCCGCGCGCGCCTGATCCAGCACGCCGGTGTCGACGTGCGAGCCGAAGGCGATCAAGGGCACGCCCGCCGCGCGGGCGGCGGCGAGGGTGGCGTCTCGGACCTCCGCTGACACCGCCAAGTCGAGCACCGCGGCCGCGAAGCCGCCGGTCGCGCAGTCCGCCGCCACCTCGGCCGGCGCGGGCGCGGCGAAGCGCAGGGCGCAGCCGAGGGGCGCCAGCGCGGCCTCTACGCGGGAGGACGCCATCAACTCGGCCGCGACCACGAGGACCCGGGGCGGTGCCGGGCGCGGTTCTTCCATGTCGGCAGTGTACAACGGCGACAGGGGGCCGCGCCGGGTGGGCCGCGCGGGCGGGGGGCGCCGCGCACCGCGTCTGCCGCTCGCGCATCCCACCCTGGCGCGCAGGCCGCGCCTTCGCCCTGCCGCTTGCCCCAGCACGCGGCGGTCGGAGCGCGGCGCGCCGGGGATCAAGCCAGCTGGCTTGCGCCACAATCGTCGGACGGAACCGGCCGCGCCCGGTCGCCCGCACCGCGGTGGGAGGGGGGCCGCCGCGCGGCGACGCGGGGCCTGGTCGCGCGCCGCCGGGGTGGCCCGCGGTCGGC
>DAHWHV010000345.1 GCA_027335545.1 Clostridia bacterium | reverse complement strand
TGGCGGCTCTCGACGCGCTGTGTTGCCATGGCGAGGGGGCTTCGCCGGGGGAGCGCCAGGATCCTCTAATCACTACGAGCGATTTCTGCCGCGTTGCAGCATTAGCTCCAGAGGGCATAGACTAACCCGCGGAAGATCGGCCCTACGTGCGTCACACGCACATGAAGGATGGCCGCGGCGCACGTCCGTCCTACGAAGGCACCGCCCTGGGAGCAGGGGAACTGGATCTGCTGGCGGCGGTCGACGCCCTGCGGGCCGTGCAGTACACGGGCCCCTGGGTCGTGGAGTATGAGGGCCGGACGGACCACGAGGAAGGGTACCGCCGCGGCCTGCGCTGGCTGCGGGAGCATGTGCCGGCCGCGGGTGCGTAGCGCACTCCCGGGGACGGGGTCGCTGGAGAGTGATGGGGGAACGACGCGTCGCGGGGGCGCGGGGGCCGGACTCGGGGGGCGCGGCCGGCCAGGGTGGGCCCCGCCCGGCGCGCCCCGGCGCCCCCGGGAGAGGGTGGTGGGCGAGATGGGCGAGGAACCGTTGCGTCTGGCCTTCATCGGGTGCGGCGGGATGTCGCGCACCC
Organism: Clostridia bacterium; assembly: GCA_027335545.1. The sequence goes on along the minus strand of DAHWHV010000345.1, from coordinate 1,712 downwards.
ACCTGCGGGCCTGGGGGGGCCTGCGGCGCAAGGGCGCCGCGTTCACGGTCGTGGGGGTGGCCGACCCCGTGTCGGCCCTGGCGGCCGGGCACGCTGAGGCCGTCGCCGGGTGGCAGGGTCACGCCCCGGCCATCCACGCCGATTGGCGGCGGATGATCGAGGAGTGCAAGCCCGACGCGGTCGATGTCTGCACCCCCCATCACCTGCACCACGTCGTGGCGTGCGGGTGTCTGGAGGCCGGGGTCCATGTGATCGTGGAGAAGCCCCTGGCCGTCACCCTCCGGGCCGCGCGCCGCATGCTGGCCGCGGCCGAGCGGGCGTCGCGGGTGCTGGCCCTGGCCGAGCAGGTCCGGCGCTGGCCCGGGCCGCGGGCCCTGGCCTGGGCGGCGAACGGCGGCCCCCTGGGCACCCCCCTGCTGTGCTCCATCCAGCACGTGGGCGGCGCCCGGCGCGACCCCGCCGCGACCGCGCCGCCGCAGCCCTTGCCCTGGCGCCTGGACCGCATGAGCGCGGGCGGGGGCGTGGTCATGGACATCGGGGTGCACATGACCGATCTCTTGCTGCACTGCTTCGGACCCATCCGGCGCGTCACCGCCACCTGCCGGCGCTTCGCCGACCCGCCGTATGCGGAGGGCAGGCGCGCGTCGGTCGAGGACGCCGCCCTGATCCTGCTTGAATTCGACGGTGGCCTCCGCGCCATGTGGACGCACGCGGGCTGCCTGGCGGGCGAGGGCGTGCAGAACAACGCATACTACGGCACCGGTGGCTCGCTCGTCGCACCCGGCTTCTACCCCAGAGCGCCACGCTTCACCGGGCCGGACCGGGCCACGGTTCATGAGGCGCGCGAATTCGTGGGTGCCTACCTCGCCGCGCTCCCGGAGACGGAGCGGGAGCGCCTCTTCCCTGCGTGGGTGATGCCCGGCCCCGATTGGCCCGCGGCGGATCCCCTCCACCAGCAGGGGAGCGACCTCGGTGTTCAATTGGAACTGGCGGACTTCCTGGGGGCGATCCGGCACCGCCGCCCGCCTGAGGTGGGCGGGGCCGAGGGGATGGCGGCGCAAGCCGTGGCCGCGGCGATCCTCGAATCGGCGGAGCTCCAGGGGCGGCCGCTCTCCGTCGCCGATGTCGCCTCCGGGCGCGTCTCGGGCTACCAGGATCCGATCGATGCCGCCCTCGACCTGCTCTGAGCCCGGCGCAGCCCGGGTCAGATCCACCCGGAACACCGGGGCCGCGTTCAGTCCGGCGCAGCCCCCCGGCCGGCGGCCCGCGCACCGGAGCGGCCGTCCTGCGTCTCCAGGGAGGAGCGCAGGAGGTCCTCGCGCAGACCGGGGACAACCGCGGCACCCTCCGGCCGGCCGTGGAGGCACCCCGTCGCCCCGCAGCCCCCTGTCCCCGTCGGGCCTTCCCTGTCGGGGCCCGGCGCGGCTCCTCCGGCGGCCGCCCGCGGCAGCTCCCCCGTTCTCCCTGCCCTCTGGGGGACGGCGCGCGGGTCGAGCGCGAATGGGTCGCGTCCACGGTCGCTGCCCGGCTGTACGTGGCGGAGCGGTGGTGTGCCCGACACGGGCATGGGGGCTGCGCCAGCGGCGGTCGCGCTCGATTCGGGCCGGACGGGCCGCCGGCCGCGCGACTGGCGCCGGGCGGCCGCGTCCCGGCGGGGCACCCCCCCAGGGGACGCTGGCCGGAGGCACAGGGCAGGGAGGCACAGGGCGGGG
>DAHWHV010000324.1 GCA_027335545.1 Clostridia bacterium | reverse complement strand
CGGCACCGATCTCCACCGCCTTCTCCACGACCCAGTCCATGCGGCCGGCGGCGGGCACGGCCAAGGCGAGCGTCACCGGCACCGACGGCTCCGGGCCCGCGGCCGGCAGGGCGGCCACCACCCAGGCGGCGCCCTCCCCGGCCCAGCGCAGTTCGAACTCCTGTCCGTCCGGAGCGACCCCGGTCAGCGCCGCCCCGGGCCGGAGGCGCAGGACCCGGCCCAGGTGCCGGCCGTCGACCGCCGGCAGGGACAGGCGCTCCCCCGGCGCCGGCGCGGTCGGGAGGAAGACACGCGGACGCCTCACGGGCGTCGGGCCCAAACGGCCACCCAGTCCTCCAGGCGGACCTCGCGCAGGGGCTGCAACCCCGCTGCGCGAAGGGCCGCCTGCACCTCGGGCACCCCACCGCCGACCAGTCCGGAGGCCACCAGGCGCCCCTCGGGGCGCAGCGCCGCCGCCAGGTCGGCCGCAAGCCCCACCAGGACGTCCGCCGTGAGGTTCGCCGTGCAGAAGTCCATCGGCGGCAGGCCGGAGGCCAGCAGGTCGCGCAGCTCGGCGTAGTGCACGTGGACCCGTTCCGCCACGCCGTTGGCCGTCGCGTTCTGGCGGGCCACGCGCACGGCCAGGGGATCGATGTCCAGGGCCGTCACGCTGGCTGCGCCCAGCAGGGCGGCCGCCACGGCCAGGATGCCCGATCCCGTGCCGACGTCGAGCACGGTCGCCCCGGCGGCCACGCCGTCCTCCAGGGCGCGCAAACACAGGACCGTCGAGGGGTGGGTGCCCGTCCCGAAGGCCATCCCGGGGTCCAGGCGCAGCACGAGCTCGCCGAGGCGCGGCTGAAAGGGCTCCCAGGTCGGCGCCACCACGAGCCGGCGCCCGATGCGCATCGGATGGAAGTGCTCACGCCAAGCGTTGGCCCAATCCTCCTCGGCCACGAAGCGCTCGGTCTGCCGCAACTCGCTCATCCCTGGGAAGAAGGCGACCAGATCGGAGAGTTCGCGCCGCAGGTCGGCCAGCCGCCGGAGCAGGCGCTCGTCGCGGGGCAGGTACGCCCGCAACTCCGCCCGTTGCTCGTCGTCGATGACCACGCCGCCGGTGCCCGCCCCGTGCAGCAGGTGCGTGACGGCCTCCAGCGCGTCCGGGGGGATCGTCAGGGAGATCTCACAGTACTCCATGCGTGGGCGTCCTTTCGCGGGCCGGGCTCGGTGCCGGGCGCGCGGGCGCCGGGGCCCGCGCCGGCCTAGCGCCCGAGCACCCGGCGGAAGGGGTGCCGCTCGGGCCCGTCGACGCGCTCCCCACGCGCGGTGGCGTACTGGCGCAGCGCCTGGCGCTCCGCCGCCGAGAGCTGGCGAGGCACCTCGACGCGGACCGTCAGGCGGTGGTCGCCGCGGCTGTGGCCCCCGACGGCCACCAGCCCCCGGCCACGCAAGCGGAGGACGTCCCCCGGCTGCGTCCCCGGAGGCACGCGCACGGGGACCTTGCCCTCCAGGGTCTCCACCTCGAGTTCCGCGCCGAGGGCCGCCTGCGCGAGGCCGACGACGACCTCGCTCTGGATGTCCTGGCCGTCGCGGTGGAACTGGGGATGGGCCGCCACGGCGACATCCACATACAGGTCCCCGGCGGGGCCGCCACGGTCGCCGGCCTCACCCTCCCCGGAGAGTCGCAGCCGCTGGCCGTCCTCGATACCGGCCGGCACGTGCACCGAGAGGGTGCGGCGCCGCCGGACACGCCCCTGGCCCTGGCATTCGGGACACGGCTTCTCGACCACCTGCCCGCGCCCGCCGCAACTGGTGCACGGCTGCACGCTGACGAACTGCCCGAACGGCGTGGCGCGGCCGACCCGCACCTGGCCCGCGCCGCCGCAGGTCGGACAGGCCTTGCTGCGGCTCCCCGCCGCGGCGCCCGTCCCCGAGCACGCCGTACAGGACTCCGCGCGCGGCACCGTGATCTCCTTGGTGGTCCCGAAGGCGGCCTGCTCGAAGGTGACCTGGAGGGTGACCCGCAGGTCCGATCCGCGCGCCGGCCCCCCGGCGCGGCGCCTGGCCCCGCCCCGCCCGCCGAAGAAGGCGTCCCCCAGCACGCTCTCGAACAGATCCTCGAAGCCCATGCCGCTGAAGCCACCCGGGAACCCCTGCTCGCCCGCGGGCCCGGCCCCGCTGTCCGCCTGGGTGTAGGCCGCGTGCCCGAACTGGTCGTACTTGGCGCGCTTCTCCGGATCGCTGAGCACCGAATAGGCCAGCCCCAGCTCCTTGAACTTCTCAGCGGCCCCCGGGTCCGCCTGGTTGGCGTCGGGGTGGTATTTGCGCGCTAACTGGCGGAACGCGCGCTTGATCTCCGCCTCGTCAGCCCCGCGACTGACGCCGAGCACCTCGTAAAAGTCCCTGGCCGGCACGGCCCGCCTCCCCCCCCCATCCGCCCGCGGCGACCCTTCGAGCCATGGACCGTGGCCGCAGCCCCCGCTTGGCCCGCCCCCCGTCCGGACCCCGCGCAGCCCGGCGACGCTCGCCGCAGGAGCGGTGCCCCCGCAGCCCGGCGACGCTCGCCGCAGGCGAGCGGGGCCCCCCAGCCCGGCGACGCTCG
>DAHWHV010000323.1 GCA_027335545.1 Clostridia bacterium | reverse complement strand
AGACGACCTCCAGGACTTCCACGATCGTCCTCTCGGATCCGGACTTCACGGTCCGGGGGGTCGTCCAGGGCAGCGACTTCGCCCTGGAGGTGCTGGAGCGCCTCCCCTGGGCGGCGCGCTAGGATGTTATCGCTGAACTGGTGCGCCGCGGGCGGGCCGTCTGCGCCGCCAGCGCCCCCGCGGCGCGCACCGTCGCCGTGCGCACCGACTTCGCCCGTGGTGTGGTGCCAACCCCGGCGGGGGCGTAGGTGGCGGGGCGCCGCGTCGTCCCGCCAAGTGGCAGACGGCGGGATTCGATGCCTCCAGCGGCGCGACGGCCAAGTGCAGCGCGGCAGAGGCACAGGACACGTAGCGGCGCCACCCCTGGGACGCATCGGAGGCTTCCCCGCACCGCTAAGCCGGGCGAGAGCCGGCCTATTCGCCGCGCCCCCGCCGATCCCCCCATCGGTCAGAACGACCACATGGGTCCGCCGCCCGTGAGGTGGGTTGGCCGCCGGGGCCACTGGCTCGAGAGCGGCACCGGGACCAAGCCGCGTTGCCGCCCCGCGTCACCGTCCACGACACCCTGGACACACGCCACCTGGAGCCACACATCCAACGGGGGGGCCCGCCGGCGTCCTCGCCGCAGGCACCCCAGCTACCCAGAGCTTGGGGCCGAAAGCGCGAGTCCACCGATTTGCAGACCCGGGGTCCGGCCCCCCCCTCCCCGCTGCCGCCGCCCTCCGCCCGCGGCTCGGATCGCCCGCCGCCGTCGTCCGCCGCTTCCGCGGCTACCCCGAGGGCAAGAGCACCGCATCGACTACCCGCGGCATCTGGTCGAGCACGTGCCCATCGGTTCCGGCATCTCCGAGGGCGGAGGCCGTCGCCGATCAGCGCGCCAAACTCAGCGGCATGCGCTGGTCCTTGCCTAGCGTCCAAGCCGTGATCGCCTTCCGGGCCTAGGCCCTTTCCGCGGCCGCCGTCTCCAGGCCTGCTGGTCCAGGCAACCCCATGCACCCGGTGTGCGGTCCACGTGCCGCGAGGTGCGACCGACCGCGCGCCTGACTGTTGAGAAGTCCAACGCAGTGTCGGGATTCCGTTGCGTCCTAGCACCGCGCGGTCGGCTATCGTCAACGATGCGGCGGTTCAGACAACGGCGACGCCGGGGAGCGAGGTGGCCCGCCGCACGGCCCGCTTCCGCGCGGAGCTTCTGGCGAACGCCACTCCACCGGTGCATCTGCTGCATGTGGCGGGCTTCACGAAGGGATGGGGAAGCAATGATGAAAGGTTCCACTTGGCTGACGGTGGGCGTGATCCTCGGCGTGGGGGTTGGTGTGGCTGGGGTCTGCTTGGCCGTGGCCTCCGGATCCGGTCAGGACGCCATTGAACGCGCCACGAAGGCGGGCGAGCGCATTGGCGAAGGGGTGGCCGATCTCCTCGACACGGTGAACGAGGGCACGGAACGCGTGGTCAGCGTCGCGGGGCATGCGGCGCAACTCGCCTCGGACGAGGCCGAGTCCCATGTCGCGAAGATCGGCAAGTCCGCCCGCCGCACCGCCAGGCATGTGGGTCGGGCGCTCACCGCCAAGGCATGAGTCGGCGTGGCCGCTGACTTCCCCGGAATGTTCGTCCGTCCGACTGCGGCGGCCCCTCCTCCGGTTGGTTCTGTTCCTCCTGGTGGCGGACGTGCGGTCGGCCCGTGGCGGCGGCACGTCCGCCGACGGAGGCGGAGTCGCGGGCGGTCAGCCGGCTGAGGGCTCCGTGGCCGCGTCCCGCTGGACAGGTTTCGGGTCCGTGCGGCCTGTAAAGCGCGCCTCCCCGTGAGTGCGCGGGCCACCCTCCATCATCAGGGGCGGGACGTGCGGCCCGCTGCAGCTGGCGCCGTCTCCGCGGCGCCAAACCCTGTCCAGGAGCCGCGGGGCACGGCCCCGCTGACGCCTGACCCTGCAACTGCTCGACATTCCGGGACCCTGAGGGTGCGGCCAGGCGCCGGGCGCGCCTCTGGTATGCTAGTCGCGTGGCGGGGCTCACCTGGCGGGGCGCCGGGGGCGGGGGCGGGCCTTCCTGCACCGATCTGGTCCGGCGGTACGGCCGGAGGTCTTCCAGGAGATCTGGGAGGACGACGCCATTCAGAAAAACTCCGGAGGCGGTCGCCCGTCCGCCCCGCAACCGCGTCCGGGAGACGGTGCTGCACCAGCGGACTCCTTGCAGCACCCTCGTAGCAGCATACGCCCACGGGGCTGTCCCAGGGCCGCAAACGGCCAAGGCCGGAGCCAGGCCCACTCCAGAAGCGTCCGGAACCGCCCAGGACCTGCTGCCCCACGACCCCGCCAGCCCGGCCCAAATCAGCGGCCTGGGTCCGGGTGTCGGCGGCCGTCCGGCCGTTGGGGCGCGGCTGGGGATGCGCGGCGGCGGGACTGGGGTGACGCGGAGCCGGCGGGCATCGTCGGCGCAGGTGGGCGAATGGCGGCAGGGGCGAAGGACGCGAAGGGGGCGATGCGCGTGGCGGCTGACTTCGCGGCGCTGACTCGGGTGGATGGCGGCTTGGAACCGCGGTTGCGCGAACTCTATGTCCGGCACCGCGAGGCCGCCCGCCGGGTGGACTGGAGCTATGCCTCCCTGCTGCCGTGGGAGCAAGGCCGGAATTTCGAGCGCGAACCCTGGACGCCGGAGCAGAGACGCCTGAGCGAGCCTATGTACCTGGCCGTGGAAACGGCCCTGCTGACGGAGGCGAATCTCCCGTGGTTCACGACCTCGCTCGAGGGGCTCTTCCGGAAAGAACTCACCGTCCTCCACGACTTCCTGCGCGCCTGGACCGCGGAAGAAGACCAGCACAGCGACCTGCTGCAAACCTACCTCCTGCTGACGCGCAACGGCGAGCCGGGACGACTGCACGAGCTTCGCCGCGGGGTGGTGGAGCAGGGTTTCATCTTGGAGTACCAGACGCCGATTGAAGCCATGGTGTGCACCAGCATCCAGGAGTTGGCGACACGCGCCTTCTACCTCAGCGTCGCGGATGCGGGGTGTGCCCAGGACCCCGGCTTGGCGCGTATCCTGCGGCGACTGGCGCGGGACGAGACGCTGCACTACGGCTTCTATCGCGATGTCATCGCGGCGCACCTCCAGGCCGATCCCAACTACGTTTGGCCCATTGCGCGGGTCCTCCGGGACTTCAACATGCCGGGGCACTCCATGCCCGACTTCGGGGCGCGCATGCGGACGATCGCGTCCCATGCCGGGTACGGGCCCTGCGAGTACTACCACCAGGTGGTGAACACGCTGGTCAAGCACTGGGGGATCGAGGCTCTGGAACCCTCTCTGGCCGGCGCCATCGCCGCCCGCCATGAGATCCTGATGCACCGCGACCGCATGGCGCGTCTCGCCCGGCGCCTGCAGCGAGACACGGGGGGGCACGCTGCCGGCGCGGTGCCCGACCCCGAGGTGGTCTCCGGGCTCTGCTGAGTCGGCCCGACCGGTGGACCTCCCTCACGGTCGGCCCGCGGGCGCCCCTCGGCGCCGCGGGCCTGGGATGGGGGGCCGACGCCACCGGCAACGTTCTACCGCAAGCCTCGGCGCGTCGCGGGCCGACCGTGGGCGCACCCGGGGTCTCCCCACCCGCGGGGTCTCCTGCCCGCGGGCTGGCACAAGGGCTTGGGCGTGTCGGGCGGGGGGCCCGCGGCAGGATGTCCGTCCCGCACGGGGAATCACCCATCCGGAGGGATGGGGATGCCCCTGAGGGAAACCGGACCCGGACGCCGCGGCTGGACGCGGCGCGAGACCCTGCGTGCGGCGGGAGCCGTCGCGGCGGCTGCGGTCGGGGGGGCCGTGCTGGGCGCCTGCGGCAAGACCGCGGTGCAGGGGGCGGTCGGCAGCAGCAGCAGCGCTGCCGGGGTGCTGCCGGTGCCGACCTCGGGCGTCGTGCATCTGGTGTTCCAGCCGAACATTCAATTCATTCCCTGGAACCCGACCACGCGGACGATCTACCAGCAGTTCGTGGATCAGCACTTCAACACCAACCCCAAGTACAAAGGCATCTGGGCCACCATCTACCCGGGCGGCTGGGGCAACGCCTCCGGCCAGATCGTGGCCTCGCTGGCGGGCTCGGGCTATGCCGACGTGTTCATGATGTGCTGCAACGACGTGCCGACGATGGAACTCTCGGGGATCGCGGCGCCCCTGGACGAATTGCTCAAGCAGGACAACATCCCCAAGACCCTCTGGTCCAAGGGGCACATCCTGGCGGACAGCCGGGCCGGGAGGCTGTACGGTATCCCCAGCTACGACGGCACGCTGTGCATCTTCTACCGGCAGGACCTGCTGGACCAACTGGGGCTCGCCTACCCGTCGCCCAACTGGACCGCCGCGGAGGCCCAGTCCGTCTGGGAGGCCTGCACGGGGCGGAACAAGAACGGCACGCCGCGCTCCGGCGCTTCCTTCTATTGGGGTTCCGGCGTGCTGCCCTTCTGGCTGGCCGGGTGGGGGGCCAGTTACATGAATGCCGCCCAGGACCGCGCCACGATGAACACCCCCGGTGGGGTGGGGGCGGTGAGCTACGTCGCGGACCTCTTCAAGTCGGGGGCGGCGATGAACGGTGGCCAGAACACCGGCCTGCTGCCCTCCGGGCGGGTCGTGTTCGCCATGTACCACAGCGCGCACGTGGTGGACGTCGGGGCCCACCTCCTCGGGAGCTCCTACAAATGGAACTTGCTGCCGAACCCGGTCTGGCCCCGGGGGCGGGCCACGTTCGTGACGATCGATTGTTACATGCTCAACGCCAGGACCAAGCACCCCCAGGAGGCATGGACCCTGATGAAGTGGATCACGGGGGCCGGGGGGGATCTGGCGTGGCCGAAGTTCCAGATACAGATCAGCCTGGTCACCCCGGCGCTCGTCAGCCTCTGGAAGTACTGGGAGACGACGATCGTCCAGGTGGCGCCGCCGCTGCGCGGCAAGGCCCTGCACTGGTTCTACGACGCTGCGGCCAAGGGCTACGACTATCCCACCCTCTACTTCAACTACAACCCCCTGCAGGCCGACGGGCTGGCCAACACCTGGCTCAATGAGATCACCGCGGGGAAGGTCAGCGCGGCCCTGGGCATGAAGGAGATGCAGGACCAGATCAACGCCACGGAGGCCGCGGGCAAGAGCGAGCAGGTGGCCTCCGCCTCGGCGACCAAGCTCTTCCCGACGGTCCACAACACCCCCATCGCCACCGTCCAGCCGGGGCTCTGAGCGGGGTGGTGCGGGGGCGGCGCCCGCCGCCCCCGCATCACCCGGGGGCAGGTGGTCCCGTCCCGTGCTATACTCCCCTTCCAGGAACGTGCGTGCGGCGGTCGGCGCCGGCTCCGGCGCCGGGCCGCCAGCGCACCGGGGGGCGGCCATGGGTTTACTCGACCGCGTCCTGCTGACCGTCTACACGATCGCGCTGATCGTGTTCTCGGCCCTCAGCCTGCTGGTGTCGCTGGGTTATCACCGCCTCTTCCATGCCTTCTCCGCCGCCTTCACCGGTGACGGGCGCTGGCTGACGGGGGCGGTGAGCCTGCTGGTGCTCGTGGCCAGCCTCCGCCTGCTGTACTCGGCGTTCGCCCGCCCCCGCGCCCAGGTCGTCCACGAGACGGAACTGGGGGACGTGCGCGTCTCGCGCGAGGCGGTGTCCAACCTGCTGCAGCGTGTGGCCAAGCAGGTGCGCGGCATCCGCGACGTCCGGCCGGAGGTCGTGATCCGAGCCGACGGCATCGACGCGGCGCTGCGCATCTGGGTGAGTCCCGACGTGCACATCCCGGCCTTGGCCGCGCAGGTCCAGGACGAGCTGCGCCGGGCCGTGCGGGAGGTGGTCGGCGTCGAGCTGGCCGAACTCACCCTGCGCGTCGAGAACATCAGCGCCGACGTGCGGCGCGGTCGCCTGGAGTGAGGCGTCGTCGCCGGTGGGGGGCGGCGGAGGGAGGGTGGCGCGGTGTCCGCGCAGGAGTGGGGCCGCTGGGCGCTGTCACACCGGGGGCGGATCGTCGGTGGCGCGCTGGGCTTCGTGGTCGCGGTCGGGATCATGGAGTGGGGCATCCTGTGGACGCTGTTCATTTCCCTGTCCGTGCTGGTGGGCTACGTGGTGGGCCGATACGCGGACGGCGAGCAGGAGGGCATCGGGGAATGGGTGGATCGCCTCCTGCCGCCGGGACGGCGCTGACGCGGCGCGGCGGTGGTGTGGCATGAACCGGCGACTGGCGCGGGAGTTGGCCATGAAGGCCCTCTTCGCCCGGGACGTGGGCCGCGGCCGGCCCCAGGACCTCCTGCGCTACCTCTGCGCCGAGGAGGGGGCCCCGGAGGACGTGGCCCTGCGCGCCGCCACGATCGTCGCGGGGGTCCTCGCCCAGCTGGCGACGATCGATCGGCGCATCGCCGCCTACGCGCAGTCCTGGAGCCTGCTGCGCCTGGGGGCCGTGGACCGCAACGTCCTGCGCGTGGCGGTGCTGGAGCTCTGCCACGAGGACGGGGTGCCCGTGGGCGTCGCGATCAACGAGGCGGTCGAGATCGCCAAGGTCTACGGCGGGGAGGAGTCCGGAAGGTTCGTCAACGGGGTGCTCGGGCATCTGGCCCGCGACCTGGCCGCCCAGGCGGCCCAGGAGGGCGGGCCTCGCTGAGGAGGCGGTGGCCGCGGCTCGGGCGCCCGTCCGGCGCGCCGGTCGGGCCGGGGCAGGGGGCGGGGACACCGGGCCCGAATCCCGCCGACGGCGGGGGGTGTGCCGATGTCTCCGGCCCGGGCGATCCGCCTGCTGCCCGAAAGCGACGCGGCCCTGTCGGTGAGCGAGTTGACTGCGCTGATCAAGGGGCTCCTGGAGGGGGCGCCCGCCCTGCGCGACCTCTGGGTGGCGGGCGAGGTCAGCAACTTCAAGCACCACACCTCGGGTCACATGTACTTCACGCTCAAGGACGAGGCGGCGGTCCTGCGCTGCGTGATGTTCCGGGCGCAGGCCGAACGCGTGCCCTTCCGGCCCCAGAACGGCCTGCGCGTCCTGGTCCGCGGCCGGCTCGGCGTGTTCGAGCGCGACGGGGCCTACCAGTGCTACGCGCAGCAAATGGCCCCCGCGGGGCTGGGGAGCCTGCACCTGGCCTTTGAGCAGTTGAAAGCCCGCCTGGCGGCCGAGGGCCTCTTCGCCGAGGCCGCCAAGCGCCCGCTGCCCCGCCTGCCGCGGCTCGTCGCCGTGGTCACCTCGCCGACGGGAGCGGCCTGGCAGGACATCCTGCGGGTCGCCCAACACCGCTGCCCCTCGGTGGGCCTGGTCCTGGTGCCCGCCCTGGTGCAAGGGGTGGATGCCCCGGCCTCCCTGCTGGCCGCCCTGTCCCTGGCGCCCGCCAGCGGCGCCGAGGTCGTGGTGCTGGCCCGCGGCGGTGGATCCCTGGAGGAGTTGTGGGCCTTCAACGATGAGGCCCTGGCCCGGGCCATCCGCGCCTGTCCCCTGCCGGTGGTCGCGGGGGTCGGGCATGAGACGGATTTCACGATCGCCGACTTCGCCGCTGATCGGCGAGCCCCGACGCCCTCGGGGGCGGCCGAGTTGGTGGTGCCGGAGCGGGCCGCGCTGCGGGCGGAACTCGCGGCCAAGGGGGAGGCCGCCCGGCGGGCGACTGTCGTCCGCCTGCAGCGGCTGCGCCAACGCTTGGCGGCGGCGGCGCGGGGGCCGCTGAGCCGGCCGGAGGCGGCCTTCACGGCCCAGCGCCTGCGCTTGGGTCACGTCAGCGTGCGGCTGCAGGGCGCGGGGCGCCTGCGGGTGGACCGGGGCGCCGCGGAGTGGCGCACGGCGGCGGGCCGCCTGCACGCGCTCTCGCCCCTGGGGGTGCTCTCGCGCGGTTTCGCCGTGTGCCGCCTGCCGGACGGCCGGCTGGTGCGGCGGCCCGCCGACGCCCCCCTGGGGACCGCCGTCGAAGTCCTGGTGGAGCGCGGCCGCCTGCGGGCCAGGGTCGAGGGGCACGGACCGGCGCTGGAACCCCTGGCGATGTCTGGGGCCGGGTCGCTGGGCGGCTGAGGGTCGGCGTGGCCCGGATGGGGAGGCTGAGACGGTGGGCGAGCAGGGGGCGGGTACCGCGGCGGCGGGAACGGTGCGGAGCGAGGCCGGGGCGCCCGCGGCGGGCGTCGTGACGCCGCCCTTCGAACAGGGATTGGCGGAACTGGAGCGCATCGTACGGGAGTTGGAATCCGGGGAGTTGGGCTTGGAGGAGGCGCTGCGCCTCTATGAGCGCGGCGTGGCCCTGGTGCGGGGGTGCGGGGCCCAACTGGAAGCCGCCGAGGCCCGCCTCCAGGTGCTGACCCTGGATGCGGGCGGCCAACCGCAGCTTCGCCCGTTGGAGGAGTCGTCGGCTTGAACGCCGTCAACGCCGTGAGCGCCGAGGCGTACCTGCTGCGCACGGCCGCCTCCTGCGAGCCGGTGCTCGCGGACCTGCTGGCGGACCCCGACGTACCGTCCGACCTCGCCGCGGCGATGCGGCACAGCGTCCTGGGGGGCGGCAAACGCCTCCGGCCGGCGCTGTGCCTAGCGGCGGCAGAGGCCTGCGGGGTGCCCGCGCCCGCGGCGGGCCTGCTGCCCGCGGCCTGCGCGCTGGAACTCCTGCACACGTACTCCCTGATCCACGACGACCTGCCGAGCATGGACGACGGCCACTTCCGGCGCGGGCGGCCCGCCTGTCACCGGGTCTTTGGTGAGGCGACCGCCCTGCTGGCGGGCGACGCCCTGCAGGCCCTGGCCTTTGAGGCCCTGGCCCGGCCCCTGCCTGGGGTGGCCCCCGCGCGCCAGTTGGCGGCGGTGCGCGTCCTGGCGGCGGCGGTCGGGGCTGCGGGCATGTGCGGCGGGCAGGCCCTGGATCTCGCGGCGACGCGGGCGGCGCCCGACGACGCCGGGCTGTGGCGGTTGCAGCGGATGAAGACGGGCGCGCTGATCACGGCCGCCGTCCTGGTCGGCGGGC
>DAHWHV010000315.1 GCA_027335545.1 Clostridia bacterium | reverse complement strand
AAGAAGGTCAGCGCCTGGATGCGCAGGGGGGACCACTGGTTGGGGTTGACGTTGTCCTGGCGCAGCCGGCCGTCCAGGGGCAGCAGCAGCCCGGAGGAGGCCCAGTTCGGCAGATCCCCGCAGCATATGCTGGGTGGTCGGATTCCAAGGGATGAACTGGACGTTGGGCTGGAAGACGAGATCGATGACCGTGGAGGCGCGTTGGGGGCGGAAGGGGCCGCTGCCCTGCACCGCGCCGGTGGCGCACCCCGTCAGGGCCCATGGGGCGGCCAAGCCGAGGGAAACGGCCGCGGCCCCACGCAGCAGGGCGGCCCGGGTGAGACCGCGGCCAGGCGCCGGAGCGGGCCCTCCCATCATCTCTGTGCCAGCACCTGCCCCCCGGAGCCGGTTCCGGCTGCGGCGCATGGGACCGAGGGGCTGGAGCGGCGACAGAGGGGGCATCGCAACGCCTCCCCGCGGATGGCGTCCTCTGTTGGGCATCGTTCGATCCGGGTCGCCAGCGCCGAGGGCGGCAGGGGCTCTGCCGCGAGCGCCGGATGGACGCTCCGGGGCCCGTTACTCTGCCACGGCGACGCCCAGCCGCGCGATCAGTCCCCCATCCACCGGGATGGCGGCCCCGGTGATGAACGAGGCCCGCGGCGACAACAGGAAGGCGACCGCCTCCGCGACCTCCTCGGGGCTGCAGAGTCGGCCCAATGGGTGCGCGCGTCCCCAGCGTTGCAGGAGGGCCTCGACCCCCTGGTCACCCTGGGCGACCCGTTCGGCGGCGTGGCGCAGCATCGGCGTCTCCACCGACCCCGGGCAGAGGCAGTTCACGCGCACCCCCTGCTCGGCGTGATCGATGGCCAGGGCGCGGCAGAGGCCGATCAGCGCGGCCTTGGACGTGGAGTAGGCCACGACGTTGCGTTGCGTGGCCAGCCCCTGCACCGACGACGTCAGCACCAGCGCGCCGCCGCCGACGCGGGTCATGGCCGGGACGACCTCACGGGCCAGCAGGTAGGCGGACTTGAGATTGGTCCCCATGACCTCGTCCCACACGCCCTCCGTGGTGTCCAGGACCGTTCCGTAGCGCTGAATGCCCGCGTTGGCGTGGGCGACGTCCAGCCGTCCCCACTCGCCCAGCACGCGGGCCACCCCGTCCCGCACCTCGTCGGCCCGCGAGACATCGCAGCCCACGGCCATCGCCCGCCCCCCGCCGGCCCGCACCTCCTCCACCACCGCTCGCGCCGCCGCCTCGTCGCGATCCAGGCAGGCCACCGCCGCGCCGCCGCGGTGCAGCCGCAGCGCGCTGGCCCGGCCGATCCCGGCCCCGGCCCCCGTCACCAAGGCCACGCGGCCCCTGAAGTCCGGCGGCGCGGCTGCGGGGACTGGGGCCGCGCGATCAGGCTCCGGATGCGACATGCCGGCTCCCTCCTTGACCAGTCACGACGGCCAACCGGCACCGAGGCCACCCGAGGCCTCGATGCCCCGGGGAAGCGCACCAAGCGGCTCCGGGCCCCGCCCGGGCGGCGCAGCGCCCCCTGCCCCCTGGGGCCGCTTCGCCGCGGCAGCGACCGGCCCCTCCCCCAGGCTAGGCGTGCCAAGGGGAGGCCATTCCGGCGGGGGCCTGCGGACGGAAGGCCCAGGGGACGAGGTGAGGGGGCCACGTGCGCGGTCCGCCCCAGACGCCGGGGGGTGTGGCGGAAGGGGCCGCGAGCCGCGGCCCCTTCCGCGAACAACCCGTGGCCACGGGACGCGCCGCGCACGCGCGCCGGGCGTCTGGCCCCTGCCGGGAACCCACCGTGACGGCCGTACATCCCGAGCACCGACGGCGCCCTGCGCGCCGCTCCGCCCGGGAACGACTCCGTTTGGGTCTCCGCCCGTTCCCTGGCAGGACTGGGTGCGGCAGTCCCGAAGCCGCTCCCCGCGTCTCCGCCGGGGGGGGCATCGGCCTTGTCGTCTACCATCGAGACCGTTTACCTCGTGCATCACTCGCACACCGACATCGGCTACACCCACGACCAGCCCGTGGTCTGGGAGCTGCAGCGCCGCTTCATCGACGCCGCCCTCGACCTCGCCGAGGCGGACGCCGGGCGGGACGGCGATGATGTCTTCCGCTGGACCGTGGAGACGACCGCGCCGCTGCAGCAGTGGCTGCGGAGCGCCCCCGCGAGCCGGATCGAGCGGCTGCAACGCCTGGAGCGCGCTGGGCGCATCGAGGTGACGGGGATGTTCGCCAACATCACCCCCCTCTATGACTTGGCGCAACTCCTCCAGAGCCTCCAGGCGGTCGACCGCCTGCGCCGCGACTACGGCCTGCGGATCGAACACGCCATGAACTGCGACGTGAACGGCCAGAACTGGACGCTGGTCGAGGCCCTGCTGGATGCCGGCATCTCCGCCCTCGGCATGTCGATCAACGAGCACTTCGGCGGCTCGCCGCTGGTCCGGCCCAATGCCTTCTGGTGGGAGGGCCCGTCCGGGCGGCGCCTGTTGACCTGGAACGGCTGGCACTACATGATGGGCAACCAACTGCATCTGGGGACCAGCGTGGAGGAGTGCCTGCGGCGTCTGCCGGCGGCGCTCGGCCACCTGGAGGACATCGGCTATGCGCTGCCCGCCGTGATGATCCAGACCATGCACCCCTTTGGCGACAACGGCTCGGCCCACCCCGGCCTGGGCGGGTTCGTCCGCGCCTGGAACGTCGCCGGCCACCGCCCGCACCTGACCCTCGCGACGCCGCGCCTGTGGTGGGAGGCCGTCCGCGCGCACGCCGCCGCGCTGCCGGTGCATCGGGGCGACTGGACGGACTTCTGGAACTTCGGCTGCATCTCCAGCGCCCGGGAGCAGGCGGTCAACCGTCAGAGCCGGGCCCGCCTCTGGCTGGCGGACGCGCTGCGGGCCGTGCAGCCCTTCGTGGCGGGCGCAGCGGCGGAGCCGGGGCGCGACGACAGCCCCGCCCGCCGATCCGACCCGTCGCTGCGGGAGGCGGCATGGTTCGCCCTGAACATGTGGGACGAGCACACATGGGGGGCCGACTGCTCGGTCCGCCAACCGGAGAGCCGCGACACCCAGGCCCAATGGGTGCACAAGGCCGCGTACGCCTACACCGCGCGCAGCCTGAGCGGGCTGCTGGCGCGCGATGCGGCGGCGGAACTGGCGCGGCGCATCCACCGCGGTCCGGACGACGCGCTGGTGGTGTTCAACCCGCTGCCCTGGGCGCGCGTCGTCGCCGGCCCCGTGCCCGTCCGCAGCCTGGACCTGCGCGGGACGCCCGACGACCCGACCGCCACCCGCCACGGCCAGGACCGGTTGTCCGACCCGCCGCGGCAGTGGCTACCGCCGACCGAGGTGCCGGGCGCGGGCTACGCGCTGGTGGCGAGGTCCGCCCTGCAGCCCGTGGACAGCCTGCCGCCCGCCGCCGCCCCGGGCGCCCTCGGTCCCACCCCGGGCTCGGCGGGC
>DAHWHV010000320.1 GCA_027335545.1 Clostridia bacterium | reverse complement strand
GGCGCGTCAGTGGCGAGGCCGTTCACGTCACGGAATGCGTGGTTCCCGATCCTGTCGGGGAGGCATGGGCCGCGGCGGGAGAAGCAGGGCTACCGGCAGTGGATGCGCCCTGGTGGTGGACTGTGCGGCTGGCGCGGCAGGTATGTCCGCGTCTTGCCGACCGTCTGCCCTGGGAGGCTCCCTGCGGTTGCCTGAGTGCCGATCTCCTAACGGTTGCTCATGTTTCTAGGAACGGTTCTTGGCTGGCCCGTGTCCGCCGGCATGTCGTCGGGAGAGGGATGGTGGCGGAAGTGGCGACGCGCGCAGGGGGCGCGGCGGTGATGCCGTTGCGGACCGAGGCGGACCTCGACCGGCTGCTGGCACAGGCCGGTGCCCAGCCGGTGCTGATCTTCAAGCACAGCACGCAGTGCCCCATCAGCGCCGCCGCGTACCGTGCGTTTCACGCGGCTGTCGCGAGCGGCGACCTCGGCGCCGTGGGGCCGGCGATGGTGCGCGTCGTCGAGGAGCGCCCGGTCTCGCAGGCCGTGGCGGCGCGGCTGGGCGTGCGGCATGAGTCCCCGCAGGCGCTACTCGTACGGGACGGGCGCGTGCTCTGGCAGGCCAGCCACTACGCCATCACCCGCGACGCCTTGCGGGCGGCGGCGCGGGAGGCCGCGGGTCCGCCGGCGTGACGACCCCTGCTGGGGGTGCGGAGGACCGGGTCGCGCGCAAGGCGCCCGTCTTGCCCCGTCCCCGCCTGGTGGGGCCGGAGGGTGGCGGACCCCTTCTGGGGGCGATCAGGATGTCACCCGCCCCAGGAGGCGACCAGCACCTGCAGTGCCCGGGCTGCGTCAACCTCCAGGCAGACGCGCACGGGATGCGGCGGGTCGCCCAGGGGCCGCCGCGCCCTCCGGTCGGCGACCACCATGCCCCGCGTCAGTTCGCCCCGCGTCTCGACATCCAGCGGGAGTGCGGTGGGGTGCGCCAGCGAGGGATCGACGGCGACGGCCAGCGCCAGCGGGTCGTGCAGCGGCGCCGCCGCTAAGCCAATCCGTTGTTCGTAGGAGGCCATGTAGCCACGCAGCGCCGCCGCCGCGAACCGGGCGACATCCGACCGGCGTCCCGCCTCCTCCAACCGCCGGAGTTCCTCGGGACCCACCAGCACGCCCATCGTCACGTCCAGGGGCACCAGTGTGACCGGCCACGGCGCGGCGAAGACCGCCCGGGCCGCTTCCGGATCAAAGCCGACGTTGAACTCGACCGCGGGGCCGACGTTCCCGGGCGCCGCGACGGCGCCCCCCATGACCACCACCTGGCGGGCCAGCGCCGGCAGGGCGGGGTCGGACGCCACGGCCGCGGCCAGGTTCGTCAACGGGCCCGTGGCCACGATGGTCACCTCCCCTGGGCGCGCGCGGCAGGCCCGCCGGATGGCCGCGGCCGCCGGCTTGGCCCGCGCCTGCTGATCCGGGGCGGGCAGCGTCGCGCGGAGGTCCGCCAGGCCGTCCACGCCATGCACCTCGGGCGCGTGCCGGCCCCCGGAGCACAGGGGACCGGCCGCGCCCGGGTGCACCGGGAGGTCGCGCCGCCCGACCAGGGCCAGGACGCTGAGGGTGTTGGCCGTCGCGTCCGCCAGTGGGCAGTTGCCCGCGACCGTCGACACCCCGGCGAGTTCCACGTTCCGCAGGGTGGCGGCGTAGAGCAGGGCCAGGGCGTCGTCGACGCCCGTGTCGCAGTCGATCCAAAGGACAGGGTGGCGGTTGGGCGGCAGGCGGCATCCCCCCAGCCGGGTTGCTTGGGGTGCCACACTTCGGCCCGCTTCCTCCACGGCCTCCCCGCGCCCCCGCCCGTCGCCGGGATCCGGCAGCGCCTGGTTGCGCCGCGTTCGGGAAGGCTTTGGGGACAAGGCGTGCCCGGTAGCGGGCAGGCCGGGGTCGGACGGGCGGCCCGGGCAAGGGCGGCAGGGGCGCGGAGGGCTACGCCGGGGCGGCGCCGCGGCAACTCCTGCGGCCCACACGGGGACGCGCACGGCCCGGCCGAGCACGGAGAGGACCAGCGCGACCGTAGGAGCCCCCCTGCCCCAGCGGAACGACGCCCCCCTGTCCAGGCAGGACCGGCTGGCGGGTGGCGGGAATGAGCGGGCGCAGGGAGTGGTCGTCGGGATCCCGCTCCAATTGCTAGTACACGGTTTCGCAAGTTCGTGCCGGATGCTCCCCGCGCCCGTGCCCACGGCGGCCTGCCTGCCATAGGGGCCCGTGCGGCGTCGCGTGGTGCGCGGACTTCTGGGATGGTCTACTGGGTTGGCGCGCTGCCCCATGCCGGCCGTGCGTCCCCCCGCCCCTCGGCGGGGTGGGACTTCCGGCCTGCCGGGCGCGAGCGCGCAGCCTCCGAGTCCGCCTTGTGCCGACCGCCCCGCGCGGGGCAAGTCTGAGGCCGAAAGGGGCGAAAGCCTGGCCGGGCGGACGTGTGGCCGGCCGAGCGATCGGTTGTTGTCCACATTTTCCGTAACCAGGCCGGGTCGGGTGGCAGAGGGCAGCAGTGGACCGTATCGGCGCGAGGACGCGCTCATCCGCTTTAGGCCCATCGCCGTCGACCCGTCTACGCCGGTGGCTGTCAGCGCGGAGGGCGATGGGGGGGCCACTCGGCCGGCGCCCGCCCGCGCCGGGCACCCGCACCCGGCGCGAGGGCATCCGGGTCTGGGCGAGGGGGGCGCCCCGCCCAGCGTCCCCGCCGAGGTAATTGGCCGCTTCGAGCGGCGGGGCGCTGTGCCGGAACCTCCGCTGCGCCTGGCGGGGGGCTTGGAGCAGGAGCGCCCACGCAACCAGGCGGGTGCCGTGGCGCTTGGCGCCGTCGGGCCGGGCGGCCCGGCGCAGGTACCGGTGGCCGGCGGCACTGCCACTGAGGGCCGCGGTGGCCTGGGTGGCGATCCCGGGAGAGGGATCGCCCGATCGCCAGGCGCCGCGCCCGCGCCGGCCGGGGGGGCACGTGCGCCGTACCAGGACGCGCTGCTCAATACCTTCCGGCTCGGGGCCGCGCCCGTCGAGGTCCTCTGCCTCGGCGGGCGCGTGGTGTTGGGCACGCTGGTCAACTTTGATACCTATAGCCTCATCCTGCAGACGGCGGACGGTCCGACGCTGGTCTTTAAGCACGCGGTCGTCACCGTCCGCGCGGTCGGTCGGGGGCAGCCCATGGCACCGCCGTGACAGGCACGCGATGCGGCTTTCGCGATCGGGTGGCGTCCTTCCCGGGTTACGGTGTCAGGACGTCCGTCGCTGGAGGGACTGGCGCGGCGCCCGCCGGTTCAGGAAGGGCTTGTCGACCACCTGATCGCCGCCGGGCCGCGTTGTTCCGGGACGGGGCGGCGATGCGTGATCCCCCTCTCTTGGCGTGGGTGGCGCGGCGGCAAGGTCACGGTGGACCCCGCGCCGCGATTGGCACGGCTCCCTCCCGCGACCTGGCCATACGCCGGTCCCGCAGGAGCGTCGCGTGCCGTCAGAACGGTAGGTGAGGGGCATGTGTGCCGCGCCCGATCCGGCAGGCCGCGCGCCGGCGCGTCCCCGGCGAGCTTGGTTGTGGACGGCGCTCTTGCTCATCATGCTCGTCTCGCTC
>DAHWHV010000275.1 GCA_027335545.1 Clostridia bacterium | reverse complement strand
TCAACCCACAGGCTCCTCGTACTGCTCCTTGAGCCGCTGCACGACGGCCGGGTCGGCCAGCGTCGTCGTGTCGCCCAGCGCGCGCCCTTCGGCGACGTCCCGCAAGAGTCGGCGCATGATCTTGCCGCTGCGCGTCTTGGGCAACTCGGCCGTGAAAAAGATGTCCTCGGGCCGGGCGATGGGCCCGATCTTCGCGGCGACATGGCGCCGCAGTTCGTCGCGCAGCGGCGCCGCGGCGGGGCCGGACACGTCGGCGGCCTCCTTCAGCGTCACGAAGGCGGCCACCGCCTGGCCCTTGACGGCGTCGAACCGGCCGATCACCGCCGCCTCGGCGACTTGGGGGTGGTCCACCAACGCCGATTCGACCTCATAGGTCGAGAGCCGGTGGCCAGAGACGTTCATCACATCGTCCACGCGGCCCAGCAACCAGAAGTAGCCGTCGCCGTCCACCCGGGCCCCGTCTCCCGTGAGGTACCGCCCCGGGTAACGGGAGAAGTACTGGCTGACGAAGCGGGCGTCGTCCCCAAAGATGGTGCGGGCCATCGCCGGCCACGGGCGGGTCAGGACAAGGTTGCCGCCGGCCCCCGGCCCCACCGGGGAGCCACGCTCGTCAAGGACCTGCGCCTCCACCCCGGGGAAGGGGCGGGTGGCGGACCCGGGCTTGGTCGTCACGAGGCCGGGGAGGGGGGCGATCATGATCATCCCCGTCTCCGTCTGCCACCAGGTGTCCACGATGGGGCAGCGGCCCCGCCCCACGTGCTGGTGATACCACATCCAGGCCTCGGGGTTGATCGGCTCGCCGACCGTGCCCAGGACCCGCAGACTGCCCAGGTCGGCCCGGGCCGGCTCCTCCGTTCCCCAACGCATGAAGGTCCGGATCGCCGTGGGGGCGGTGTAGTAGATGTTCACCCCCAACTCGTCGATGATCCGCCAGTGCCGGTCGCGCCCCGGGTGATCGGGGGTCCCCTCGTACATGACCGTGGTCGCGCCGTTGCACAGCGGGCCATAGACGACGTAGGAATGCCCCGTCACCCAGCCCACGTCGGCCGTGCACCAGTAGACATCGTCTTCCTTAAGGTCGAAGATGGCCCGATGCGTCGCGGCGACCCCGACCAAGTAGCCGCCCGTCGTGTGCACGATGCCTTTGGGCTTGCCCGTGGTGCCGGAGGTGTAGAGGATGTAGAGCATATCCTCGGCCTCCATGGGCTCGCAGGGGCAGTCGGGCGAGGCGGCCGCCAGGGCCTCGTGCCAGTCCAGCGCGACGCCCGGCGGCAGCCCGGCGGCCGACGCGTCCAGGCCGACCCGCCGGAGGACCAGGGCGTGCTCGACGCACGGCGCCGCCTGCAGCGCCGCGGCGGCGTTCTGCAGCAGGGGCACCACCCTACCGCGCCGGTACGAGCCGTCCTGCGTGATCAGCACGCGGCAGTTGGCGTCGACCAGGCGCTCGCCCAGGGCCTCGGCCGAAAAGCCCCCGAAGACGACCGTGTGGGGGGCGCCGAGGCGCGCGCAGGCGAGCATGGCGATGGCGGCCTCGGGCACGACCCCCATGTAGATGGCGACCCTGTCGCCACGCCGCACGCCGAGACCCTTGAGCACGTTGGCGCAGCGCGCCACCTCCCGCCGCAGGGCATGATAGGTGATGGTGCGCGTCTCCCCGGGCTCACCGACCCACAGGATCGCGGCCTTGTTGCGACGCGGGCCCTCGCAATGGCGGTCGACGCAGTTGTCGGCCACGTTCAACCGGCCCCCCGGGAACCAGCGCACACGTGGCAGGTCGCCCTCCAGGACCGTCCGATAGGGGGAGAGCCAGCGCAGCGCCGCGGCCTGTTCCCCCCAGAAGCCCTGCGGGTCCGCCGCCGCTCGCTCGTAGACCCCCGCATCCGCCAGGTTCGCCGCGGCGGCGAAGGCCGGTAGCGGCGGAAAGGCCCTCTCCTCGCGCAACAGGGCATCCAGTTGGGCATCAGCAGGCCGAGCGGCCACGGGTGCCACCTCCAGGGAGCGTTCCGGCAATTCTCGAGAGCTAGTTCGCAGGTTCCGGCAGCGGTCCTGCCGCGAGGCGCGCCGAAGGCCCCGCGAGCGGGACCTGGGGGAGTTCGCCGGCCCGCACCCAGCGCAGGGGGCCACTGCCCGTGGCGGCGTATGGCCGAACGCGCCAAAGGCGGTGGGTGAAGGTGTGCCGGAACGGCGGCAGGGGCCAGACCTGTCCCCGCAGGGACAGTCCGTGGCGCTGCGCGACGGCCGAGGCGGTCGCGTCCACCTCGAGGCTGGGAAACTCCCACAGGCCCGCGAGCAGGCCAGCCGGTGGCCGCTGGACGAACCCGAAGCGCCCGGCGCCGTCCCGCACGGCCAGCGGGGTCACCTCGACCTCCACCCGGGGCCGCGCCACGGGCCGCAGCGGGAGACGCTCGGCCCGCCCAGCCCTCCGCCCCCCACACAGGTCCGCCAGCGGACACAGGCCACACCGGGGCCGGCGCGGCACGCAGACCAGGGCGCCCAGGTCCATGACCGCCTCGTTCCACTCCGCCGCCCGGCCGGCGGGGACGAAGTCCTGGGCGAGCCCCGCGTCGACCGCCTCCAGGTCGCAGAGCCGGGCCAGCACCCTGGCCGCATTGGCGTCAAACGCCGCGACATCCCGGCCGAAGGCGAAGCTGGCCACGGCCCCCGCCACATAGGGCCCGACGCCGGGCAGCCCGCGCAGCACCCGCGCATCTGAGGGGACCTCCCCGTCCGGCAACGCCCGGGCCGCCCTCCACAGGTTGCGGGCCCGGCCGTAGTAGCCGAGTCCCTGCCAGGCCGCCAGCACGTCCTGCTCCTGCGCCGCGGCCAGGCTGCGGAGGTCCGGGAACCTGCGTAGAAAGCGCGCGAGGGCGGGACCGATCGTTTCCGCCCGGGTCTGCAGGGACATCACCTCGGCCACCAGGACGGCATAGGGGGAGCGGTCCTGGCGCCAGGGCAGGTCCCGGCGGTGCAGCCCAAACCAGGCCAGCAGCCGCCCCTGCACTCGGGCGATCGCCTCGCGCTCCACGGCTCCCCCCCCACTCCCACCCCTCGGCCCCGGGCACAGGGACGCCGGAGCGGGGCGACCCTGCGCCCGCTGGCAGGCCCGACGACTTGCCACGGGGGCGCGCCCGTACGCTATACTGCAGCCGACGGGGCATTCGCCCGTCCAGGCCCAGCGCCTTTTCCCAGGCCTTGGGAGGTGCCCACAGCATGGTCACGTTGACGCCGAAGGCGAGCTTGAAGGTCAAGGATTTGCTGGCTCAGAAGCAGCGGGACGACTTGGGGCTGCGCATCTATGTCTCCGCGGGCGGGTGCCGCGGCTACAGCTACGGTATGGCTTGGGACGCGGCGGCTGAAGACGACGAGGTGTTCGACCAGGAGGGCGTCAAGGTGCTCGTCGACCCGATGAGCGCGGCGTACCTGGACGGGGCCGAGGTCGACTTCGCCGAGGCCCTGATGGGCGGCGGCTTCACGATCACCAACCCCAACGCCACCTCCACGTGTGGCTGCGGACAATCGTTTCAGAGCAAGGACGGCGGGGGCGCCGCCCGTGCCTGCGGTTGCGGGCACTAGGGGGCGGCAGCAAGAAGGGGCCTTTGGCTGCCGCCCCTTCCGGGCCCGGTGTCTGGCGTCGGCGCGGACCCACCGGCGGTTGAGGTCGTTGGTGGGTCCGTCGCGTTTTGGCCATTGCGGCCCGACACCAGAGGCGTCGGGCCGTGACCTCTCCCGCCTCTGGTCCCTCGCGTGCACAGGGGCGCCCCTCCCCGGGACGCGCTGGGGGCGCCCCTCGGCGCGCCCCGCCTCAGAGCACGCGCGCCCGCCCCCGGTAGCAGAGGCCTCTAGCACCGTCGATCGTCACGATCTCCCCAGCGCGGAGCAACTGGGTCGCCCCCGCCGCCCCGACAATCACAGGGATGCCCAAGGCGAGGCCGAGGAGGGCGGCCTCGGAAGTCTGTCCCCCCTCCTCGCTGACGACGCCGGCCGCCCGCTCCATGAACGGCAACAGATCGGGCGACGCCGTGGCCACGACCAGGACGTCGC
>DAHWHV010000253.1 GCA_027335545.1 Clostridia bacterium | reverse complement strand
GGTGGGGCGCCCGCCGGGGGCTGTTTGCCCGCCCTGCGCCCGGCCTTGGGCGGTGTCCCCTGGCGGGGGACGTCCCGCCGCCGGCGGGCCGCCAACCTGGCGGTGGGCGTCCTGGTCTGGGGCTGCGTCGCCTTGGCCGTGCTGCCGCTGCTGGACTTGCTGGCGACCGTGGCGCACGGGGCGTGGCGGGCCCTGGCCGCCACGGCCCCGACCGCTGCGGCGGCCCCGGGGGCCGCGGTGCTGCGGGCCCTCGGCGGCACCGCCTTGCTCGTCGCTGGGGGGGCGGTCCTGGCGATCCCCGGCGGGGTGCTCGCCGGGACCTGGGCCGCCGAGGGGAGGGGGGGGGCGCTGGTGCGTCTGGTCCGGTTCTGCGGGGGGGCGTTGGCCGGGGCGCCCTCGGTCGCCCTGGGGTGCGCCGGCTTCTTCGCCCTGGTGCGGGGCCTGGGTTGGGGCGCCTCCTGGGTCGCCGGGTCGCTGACCCTGGCCGTGCTGATGCTGCCCCTGGTGGCGCGGGCCACCGACGCGGCGGTCTCGGCCGTCTCCACTGACCTGCGAGAGGCCTCGCTGGCCCTGGGCGCCGACGCCGCCGCGACGGTACGCCGCGTCGTGCTGCCCGCGGCCCGCCCCCGCGTGCGCGCCGGCATCCTGCTGGCCCTCGCGGTGGGGGGGGCGGAGACCGCCGCCCTACTCTGGACGGCCGGGCCCTCCGGGGCCGCCCCGCCGGTGCGCGCGCCGCTGCCCGCCGCTACCGCGCCCCACTTCGCGGCGCCCTATCTCACGGCCGCCGTCTGGTTGGGACCGCCCGCGCAGGCCTGGCTGGCGGCCGGCGTCCTGCTGTGCGCCGTGCTCGCCCTGGGGCTGCTGGCCCACGCCGGGCTGCGGGGGCGGGTCGGATGACCCCACGCCCAGGGGGAGGCGCGGGCCCGGCGGACGGGGTCGGGGGCCAAGAGGGGGTGGGCGGCGGGCCCGACCCGGAGCCGCCGCTGGCCGCCCGCGACTTCCACCTGCGCTACGCGGGCCTGCACGCCCTGCGCGGCATCACGCTGGACCTGCCCGCCGGCCGGATCACGGCCATCGTCGGACCCAGCGGTGGCGGCAAGTCGACGTTCCTGCGCAGCCTGAACCGGATGAACGACCGGGTGCCCGGGGTCGTGACGGAGGGCAGCATCCTCTACCGGGGCACGGACATCTACGGGCCGCGGGTCGATCCGGTGGCCCTGCGCCGGCGCATCGGCATGGTCTTCCAGCGCCCGGTGGCCTTCCCCATGAGCGTCTTCGACAACGTGGCCTATGGGCCCCGCATCCACCGCCTCGAACGGGGCGCCGCGGGGCTGTGGGCCCGGGTGGAGGGCTGCCTGCGCGCGGTCGGCCTCTGGGAGGAGGTCAAGGACCGCTTGCGCCGCCCGGCGGCGGAACTCAGCGCCGGGCAGCGGCAGCGCCTGGCGATCGCCCGGGCCCTGGCCGTGGATCCCGAGGTGATCCTGCTGGACGAGCCGACCTCCGCGGTCGACCCCGTGGCGACCAGCCGGATCGAGGACACGCTCGGGCGCCTGGCGGAGGGGCTGACGCTGGTGCTGGTGACCCACAACCTGCAGCAGGCGGCCCGGCTCTCGGATCAGACGGTCTTCCTGCTGGGCGGCGAACTGGTCGAGGCGGGCCCCACCGAGCAGGTCTTCAGCCGCCCGCGGGACGCGCGCACCGAGCAGTACCTGACGGGGCGGTACGGGTAGGGGCGGCTGCCCAAGGGACTTGGGCAGCCGCCCCTACCGGGTGCGTGCGCAGCCCCGGCGCGGGCGGCGGGAGGCGGGCCATGGCCAGGCTGATCTATACGGTGATCACCTCGCTCGACGGATACGTGTCGGACGAGCACGGGGGCCTCGTCTGGGATGCGCCCGACGAGGAGGTCGTCGGCTTCATCGGCGATCTGGAGCGGCCGATCGGGACCTACCTCTACGGGCAGCGGATGTACGAAACGATGGTGGTTTGGGAGAGCCTGCCGCTGGACGGCCAGACGCCGACCATGCGGGACTACGGGACGCTCTGGCGCGCCGCCACCAAGGTCGTGTACTTTCGGACCGTGCGGGAGGCGTCGAGTGCCCGGACGCGGATCGAGCGGGAGTTCGACCCGGAGGCCGTTCGCCAGCTCAAGGAGACGGCGGGGCACGACATCAGCGTCGGTGGCGCGGAGCTGGCCGGCCAGGCGATGAGGGCTGGGCTCGTCGACGAGTACCGGCTGTTCGTGACGCCCGTCCTGGTCGGGGGCGGGCGGCGCACGCTGCCGGAGAAGGTGCGTCTTGGGCTCAAGCTCTTGGAGGGGCGCACCTTCGGCAACGGGGTGGCGTACCCTCCGTTACCGGCCGAAGTAGTGCCGGGCGGGGGGAGTCCGGCCGCGTCGCCGCGGGACGCCAAGGCCCCTCCGCGCAAGCCGCCATTGGCGGGCCGCTGGAACGAGGACGGGCATCCGTCGCACCGAACGTGCCGCGTCCGCCTCCCGCCTCGGGCCCGGGCCGTGCATGCACATATGCGCATCCGTCTGATAAGCTGGACTGAGAAGCTGGACTGAGAAGCTGGCTGACGCTGGCCGATCCGCGGCGCTGAGCCGACGGAGGGCGAGGGTGAGCGGGGGGGGGATGGGCTTGGGCGCGCAAGGGCCGACGGAAGCGGGCCGCGCGCCGGCTGTCGAGGCCGGCGGCGGGGAGGGTGCCTGCGAGGCGCGCGTGGTGCACGGGGCGAAGTTGGCCGGCCTGGCGCCCCGCCTGCCGGCCCCCGAGGAGGTTCAGGCGGAGGCCGAGCGCTTCCGCGTGCTCGGCGACGTGACGCGCCTGCGCCTGCTGCTGGCTCTGTCGCTGGCCGAGCTCTGCGTATGCGACCTGACGGAACTGTTGGGGATCAGCCAGACGGCGACCTCGCAGCACCTCAAGATCCTGCGGGCCTATGGCCTGGTGCGCTTCCGCAAGCAGGGGCGCATGGCCTTCTACCGCTTGGCGGACCCCTCGCTGCGCCCGCTGCTGGCGGGGCTGCGCCGCCAGGCGGGCGGGGCGCCGGAGGCCAGCGGTGCGCGCAGCGGGTGACGCCCGGGGTTCGTGCGGCCGCGACCCGTCCGGCGTGGGGATTGGTCCGGGCGGCGTCGCGCCACGGCGGCGCGGCGTCCGGGCGGGGTGCGGGGGGCGGCGCGGCAGCCCCGAGACCCCGGTAGTCGGCCTGGCGCGCCGGTGCCGGTGCTGCGGCGGTGCCTCGGTCTGGAGGGTGATCGGTTGACGCACAGCCACGCGGAGCCTGGCCCCCAGCCCGGCCCGGGCCACCGGCACCGGCCCGGGGAGGCCCATGCCCACGAGGCCCACGGCGCGGGGCAGGCGGAGCGCTTCCTCGGCACGGCCTTCTGGGTCGCCGGGGGGATCCTTTTCGCCGAAGCGGGCGGGGGTGTGGCCTCGCACAGCCTGGCGCTGCTCAGCGACGCCGGTCACATGCTCACCGACGTCCTCTCCCTGGGGCTGGCCTGGTACGCGACGCGCCTGGCCGGTCGGCCGGCCACCCCCCAGCGCACCTATGGCTTCCACCGCGCGGGCATCCTGGTCGCCCTGTTCAACGCGGCCCTGCTCGTCGTCATCGCCGGCGGCATCCTGGTCGAGGCCGCCCTGCGCCTGCGCCACCCGGTTGCCGTGACGCCCTGGATCATGTGGCTGGTGGCGGCCGTCGGGTTGGCCGGCAACCTGTTCATCGCCCTGGGCCTCGGGCCCGAGGCCCACGCGGGGCACGACCACGCCCACGCGGGGAACCTCAACGTGCGCAGCGCCTGGCTGCACGTGATGGGGGATGCGGCCGCCTCGGCCGGGGTGCTGCTGGCCGGCGTGCTCATCGTCCTGACGCACCGGCTCTGGTGGGACGCGCTGGTAAGCGCGGGCATCGCGCTGCTGATCGCCCGCGGCGCCTGGGGCCTGATCCGGCAGACGCTCAACGTGCTCATGGAGGGGACGCCGCCGGGCGTGGACCCGGGGTACGTGGCGGCGGCGATCGAGGCGGATGAGGCGGTCGTCTCCGTCCACCACCTGCACGTCTGGAGCCTGGATGGCACGCGCACCGCCCTCAGCGGGCACCTGGTGCTGCGCGACGGCCCGCTCTCCGAGGCCCAGGGGGTGATCGCCCGCGTCGGGCGGAGCCTGCGCGAGCGCTTCGCCATCGAGCACGCCACGCTGCAGGCGGAGACGGACGGCCACGGCCCCTGCCCTCAGGGCGACTGCGGACCAGGCGCGCCCCGCCCCTGAGGGCGCGCGCGGGGGACGGGTGGGCTCCCGGGGGACACTGGCGATGGTGGTGGGCGATGGCGCTCCAGGGATCGAGGGCGGGGCCCGCGCGCGACCAGGAGCGGCACCCCCACGGCGGCGACTGGCTGCGCGATGTCGTGCTCGGGATGAACGACGGGCTGGTCACCACGCTGGTCTTCGTGATGACCCTGGGGGGGGTCGCCCGCAGCCGGCACACGCTGCTGGTGACCGCCGTGGCCGAACTCCTGGCCGGCGGCGTCAGCATGGGCTTCGGGGGCCTGCTGGCCGCGCGGGCGGACCTGGAGATCCGCCGCGCGCGCGTGGAGACCGAGCGGCACGAGATCGCCACGGAGCCCCACGAGGAACGGCGCGAGTTACGGTCCATCTATCGGCGCAAGGGGTTCCAGGGGAAGCTCCTGGAGGCGATCATCGAGCACCAGACAGCGACCCCGGAGCGCTGGCTGGCGGCGATGCTTCACGACGAGCACGGCCTCATCGGCGCCCCGGAGCGCTCGCCGGTGCGCTCCGGGGCGGCGGTCGGCCTGTCCTTCATGGCCGGCGCGTTGGTCCCGATCCTGCCCTTCTTCTTCCCCCTGCCCCGCCTAGGCGGGGAGGTGGCGGCCTTCGTGCTGGCGGCCGGCGCCACCATGGCCCTGGGGGCCCTGAAGTCCCGCCACACCCTGAAGACGGCCCTGCGCTCCGGGCTGGAGTTCTTCGTCCTGGCACTGCTGGGGGCGGGCTTCGGGGTCGTGATCGGCCGGGTCATGCACGGGCGCTGAGCGGCCCGCCGGGCAGCGGGGGGCGCGCCGCCCCCTGCCGCTGACGCCGCCGTGCCGCCGCGCGGTCGGGTCGCCGCGCGGCCGGTCCCGGCGGGG
>DAHWHV010000250.1 GCA_027335545.1 Clostridia bacterium | reverse complement strand
TGGCGCTGTGGACAGGGGGTGGACACCTCGCACCACGAAATGTCCACCCGGTGGACAGCGCCGAGGGGGGTGGTCCCCGAGAACCCCAACGGGCCCAAGGCTTTGCAGGACCGTGCGGGGGTGGACAGCCGGTGGACAGCCGGTGGACAGCACTCGCGCTAAGCCAAGGCGCACAAGGCTTTCCCGGTGGACAGCCGGTGGACACGCTCCGGGTGGACCAACCGGGGGCCTTCTCGGGGCCGCCTGCGTGCCCCCGAGGCCGCTTCAGCACGTCGCCGCGTTAGCGCACTAAAGCACGAAACGGCAGGGAAGGTCAGGGCGGCGGGAAAACCGGGGGTCCGGGCGCACTTCGAAGCGGCACACCGGGGCCGCCCAAGCCCACCCCCTCCCCTACAGCCGCAAGGCAATCGCCGTGTCACACCCGCCGGGGCCGCGGGCCCCCTGTCACAGCCGACGGCGGCTTCCGGGTGTGCCACCCCCGCAGCCCTTATGCCCCAAGGGGTTGGGCCGCCATCACGGGGGTCCGCTGTGCCGGGGGGCACAGTGTCTGTCGCGGCCCGGTGCAACCCGACACACCGAGGCCGGAAAACAGCGCCATCACCTTACGGCTGCAAGGGATGCGCCACGTCACACCGCGCGCTGGCGTCGCAGTAACCACGCCACTGCGCAGGCACTGGGGCGCAGGGCGGCGGGGGCGCTTGTGCGTTGCCCTGCAGGCCCTACACGACACCACTTCAAGAGGGGCGCGCGGATTCCTTCTGCTTGTGTGCCTTCACACGCAGGAACCCGCCCCGCAGTCGCTGAACCGCACCGGCCGCGAGCGCCGCCGTCGGGGCGCCATCAGGCCGTAACGGGGGTGCGGGGTCACACCCGCGGGGCCGCGCCCCCCGGCCCCCGCCCAGCGCCCTCCGCCGTCTTGGCGCCATCAGCGCCATCGCCATCGGGCCGTAACGGGGGTGCGGGGTCACGCCCGCGGGGCCGCGCCCCCCGGCCCCCCTTGCGCCGCAGCCCACTCCACGACCACCATCCGGGCCCGGCTCAGCCACGGCGTGCGCATTGGTACCGTGGTGCCCCCCCCATCGCTGCGAATCCAGCCCGCGACCTTCCACTGCTCCAGCACCGCTCCGGGTTCGGCGTCCATCCGCCGCAGCACGCGCTCCACGTGGTCCCGCCGCACCGCGATGCACTCGTGCGGCCGGACGAAGGCGATGTGGGCGCTGGCCAGGGCGTCGGGGGCCGCCATCACCTCTGCGGCCAGGGCTTGCAGGAGCCGCAGGGCGTCGGCCCGCACCGATAACGCCGCCGCCTCCTCGTCCTCGGTAACGCCATCAGCGCCATCGGCGCCGCCATCAGCGCCCTTTTCGTGGTCCCGCCACCACTGCACGACGGCGCGCACCTCCTCCTCCGAGACGAACGCCGACTGCATGCGCCGCACCTCGGCCCCGCCACCAACGCAGACGAGCATGTCCCCCGCTCCCAGCAGGGCCTCGGCGCCGTCCTGGTCGAGGATGACCTGCGAGTTGACGCGGCTGGGCACCAGCAGCGCCACCCGCGTCGGGGTGTTGGCCTTCAGCGCCGAGGGGATGACCGTCGCCAGCGGGTACTGCGTGCCGTAGAGCATGTGGACCCCGGCCGCCCGGCCCATCGCCGCGAGTTCCTTGGACGCGGCGACTACCGCCGCCGCCGTCTCCTTGTCCGCCATCAGCGCCTGCGCCTCGTCGATGACGACCAGGAGCCGCGGCAGGCGTTGGGTGGCGGGCTGCTTGGCGTTGTACTCGCTGAGTTTGCGCGCCCCGGCCCGTTCCAGCGTCGCGTAGCGACGGCGCATGTCGCCCACCGCGTCCTCCAGGGCGGCGACCGCCTCCTCGGTGCCGGTGACGATGGGCCGGGCCAGGTGGGGCAGGTCCCGGTACAGGCTGAACTC
>DAHWHV010000245.1 GCA_027335545.1 Clostridia bacterium | reverse complement strand
GGGCACGAGACCGCCTTGGTGGGGATCGGGGAGTATGGGGCGCTGGGCCTGACGGAGCCGGGGCGGTGGGTGCCGCACCTGGACGCCTTCCCGTGCGCCGCCGGCGCCGGAGACGTGGTCCGGGCGCGGCGGTATCCCTATGTGGTGGTGGATGCGGGGGTGGCCCCGCCGGGCGACCCGCCGGGCGGGGGCGACGAACGGGCGGAAGGCGGGGCCGAGGCGAGGGCGGCGGAGCGAAGCTCGGCGGAGCCGAGCGGTGCTCCGCAGAGCGGTGCTCCGCCACGGCGCCCGTCGGCGCTCCCCGAGGTGGGGGTGGACCCGGACGTGGTTGTCCTGGTCTGTCCCGCGGCGGTGTGGCGGTACCGGGTGGTGCGCGACTGGCTGCGGCGCTGGCCCTTCGCCACGCCGCTGCCGGGCCGGGTCGTGCTCAACGGCGTGGACCACTGCACCCGGGAGGAAGTCACCGACCTGATCGCCGGCACGTGCGTGGAGCGGCGGGTGCAGGTCGGCCCACTCGACACCTTCCCGGTCCTGCGGGAGCCTGGGGCCCTGCCACCCGGCTACCGGCAGGCCGACGCCGAGGTGGACGGGGCGGTGGGCCGTATCCTCGGCGCCGTGGTGCCGGAGCACAGGAGCCGGAGGAGGTTGCTCTGGTAAAGGGGCCTTTCTCCGACGAGCGGGGCGGGGCGCCGTTGGGGGGGCGGGACGCGGCGGACCTCCACCCCGGACCGGGAGACGCAAGATGCCCCGGAGACGCATCGACCCACTCCACCGGGCGCCCGAGGTGCCAGGAACCCCCGTCGACCCAGGGCAGGGCGGCGGGGTGGGGGACCCGCCGGGCGGGGGTGTCGGACAGGCGGCGGGCACCCCCTGGAGTCGAAAGCGGGGGTCGCGGACGGGTGCCGTCCAGGGCGCCCACCGTGTCCGCCACCGCCCGGGAAGCCATGGTGCACAGGCGTCCGCGCTGCGGGGTGGGCTGGGTATGGACGCAAGGGAGCGTGGGCGGGGATGGAGACGGATCGCATAAGCACCCGGCTCTCGGGGGACGACCTGAAGGCCCTCCAGCGGGAAGCGAAGGCCACGAGCACGACCGTATCCGAGGTGGTCCGGCGGGCTGTGGTGGAGCACCTGGCGCGGCAAGGCGGCGCGAGCGCGCCGCCAGCCCCGGCCCCGGCGGCCGTTGCGATTCCGCACCCCACAGGCCCCGCGCCCGGCCCGCGCGGGACCGCTCCGGACGCTGCTGGGCCGGAGAGCGGGCCACAGCACCGAGGCCGCCTCGCTGCCGCGCTGGAGCGGTTTGACCGGCTCTGGGCAAGCGAGGCGGCGGGCCCAGGCCCGACGCGGGACGCCGAGGGGCCACGCGGAGAGGGGGAGTCCGGATGGGGTCCACGCTCGACCCGGCGCTGAGGGAGTGGCTCAACGGCACCGTCTACCCGCACCTCAGCCACGACTAGGTCTTCGGCGGCCTGCCCGGATACACCAAGGCCCAGACCTCGGAGACCCGCTACGCCGACTGCCCCCGATGCCACCGCAAAGGCGAGTTCCGCAT
>DAHWHV010000232.1 GCA_027335545.1 Clostridia bacterium | reverse complement strand
GCCCGCCCAGGCGGGGCTGCTCGCCCTCCCGGCGCCCCCCTGCCGCCAGGCTGCCGCCGGCACGGTCCAGAGCGACCCACGCCAGGGCGGTCGCCAGGACACACCAGGCCGGCAGCCAGGGATGGGGGAGGACGGTGACGGGCGGCGCCGTGGGCGCCCGGGAGGTCAACGCCACCAGCCAGGGGTCGCAGAGGCGCGCCGCCGCCGCGCCGCCGATGGCCCCGCTGGTGATGCCCGCGCCCAGCCAGCCGACCCCTTCCAGCCACCCCGCCAGGCGGAGGGGAGCCGCCGCGGCGCCGAGCGCCGAGAGCAGCCGCCGCTCCGGCCCGCGGCGGCGAGCCCTCCACGCCAACAGCCAGAGGCAAAGGAGCAGGGCCACGGCCAGGCAGCACCAGCGGTCGATGCGCCAGAGGGCGAGGCGGCCCCGGGCCTCGGGGCGCGACAGGGCGGCCGTGGCGACGCCTCCGGGAAGCTCCACGGACAGGACGCGCACCCCGCGGGCCCGCAGCGCCGCCAGCACACTGGCCAGGCGCGCCCCGGGCCGCAGCCGCAGCAGCTCGTCCCAGGAGAGCGGGGCCAGGGGCCACGTCAGGGGCAGCGGCACCCGCCAGGCGAACCCCGTCGCGCTGACCCGCACGCCGCTGGGCGGCAGGTCAGGAACGGGGGCCGCCCCGCCGTAGGAGCCCACGAACAGCGGTGGGCCGGCCGGCGCCGCCCCGGGCCAGGGACCGGCGGTGGCGGCCGCGACCCGGGGGGGGCAATCCGGCGCGAAGACCAGGCAGGGAAACGCGGCGACGTAATCCCCGGGGACCAGCCCCGGGGCCGCGGCCCGACCGCCCACGAGCAGGAGCTGCCCCGGGTGGGCGCGCAGGGCGCGGAGCGCGGCGTCCGGGCTCCGACCAGCCGGCCAGAGCGCCGCGGCGGCGTAGGTTTGGGGATCGAGGAGCAGGTACCGGACGGTCTGGCTATCCGTCGGCCAGTCCGGCAACGTAAGGAGGAAAATCCGGCTCGCGGCCGCCACGCCCGGGAGGCCCCGGTTGGGGTCCGGCGGCACGGGCCAGGGCAGCCACGACGGGGAACTCGCGCCCGCGACCGGCGCCGGCACCTCGGCGCCGTCCTTCAGGCACCGTTCACCGCCGAGGGCGACCAGGGCGTCGCAGGCCGCGGGGATCTGTTCGCGCACGCGCACGGGCGCGCCCACGCGCACGACGGCCTGCCGCCACACACTCTCCCGGTACGAGGCGGAGACGGAGGCGGCGAGGAGGCTGGTGCCGACGGCCAGCGCCAGGAGCGCGAGCGCCGCCACCTCCGCCGCGAGCGGCCAGAGGAGCGCGCGCGCCGCCAGCAGCGCAGGCAATCCCCTGCGAGGGCGACGCCCCTCCCCACGCGCCAGCAGGGCGCGCGCGGCCAGCGGCAGGCCGCACGCGAGGCCGGCCAGCAGCCCCACGGGAAGCAGGAACAGCACCGCCGGCGCCAGGGCCAACGGGTCCCACGGGCGCGTGCCGAACACGGCGGCGGGCGTGGCCCGCCGCACCGCCGCGGCGGCGGCCAACGCGCCGTGAAGCGCGAGGGCGAACGCCCCCGCGGCCAGACCGAGCGTGATGGCCCAAGCGCCGCCCAGGCGCCCGCCGCGATCCCAGACCCGAGGGGAACCGGCGCGGTGGCAGAGGACGCCCGCCAGCGGCGCCAGGGCCCCGAGCGCACCGGCCAATCCTGGCGCGAGCGCCCAGACGAAGGGCGACAGCCCCGCCGCCGCGAGGCCACCCGGGGCGGCCCCGCGCAGGGCCCAAGCCGCCAGGGGAGGGCCGGCCGCCGCCGCGACCAGGGCCATGGCCAGCCACTCGGCCAGGTAGGAAGCGGCCAAGGCGGCCGGGGCGGCTCCCCGCGTCAGCCAAAGCCCCAGACCCTCCCGATCGCGGTCCACGACGGCCCAACCGGCCAGCAGGGCCAGCCCCAGGGCGCAGAAGAGCGCGGGGGCCGCCGCGAACGCCAGTTGCCGCACCCAGAGCGCGCGCCGCTGGAGAAACGATAGCAAGGCGGCCCGCGGGGAGACGGTGAGCGCGGCGCCCGGCAGGCTCTGCGCCGCCAGCGCCGCCAGCGCCGTGAGGCCGCGGTAGGCACGGCCCGCGCCGCCGGGCCCAAGCGCGGCGACATCCAGCGGCGCCTGCGCGGTCAATTGGGCGAGCGGCGGCGCCAGAGGGGCCGCGCGCGCCGGGGAGCCGGGCAGCAGTGCGTGCGCCAAGAGCCGGAAGGCGACGGCGACCTCGATCGGGTAGGGAGAAACCCCCGGGGGCGCCGCGAACACGCCCGCGACGCGCAGTCGCGCGACAGGGGCCCGCGCCGTACCCAGCACCAGCAGGTCGCCCGGGCGCAGTCGCTCGGCCACGGCGAAGGACTGGGATACCCCGACCTCCAGCACGCCGCCCGCCCCCTGCCCGGGGGCGTAGGGCCGTCCAGCCCGCCAGCGCACGCGCGCCGCCAGACCCGCGACGGCCACGAGGCGCACGCGGCCCAAGGGCCGCGGCGCCGGGCGGTACCCCGGAGCCGTCGTCGCCAGGGCAAAGGCCGGCAGCGGGCGCGACGCGGCGGCGAGCACGACGGGACCGGCCGGGATCCCCGCCAGGGATCCCGCGCGCGCGGCGAGGCGCCGCAGTCGCCGGGGAAGGGCGGGTGAGAACGGGGCGGCGCCGGGACCGGGCACGAAGCGGATCGCGACGGCGGCGTCGCCGGGGCGCGACCCGGCGGCCGTGGCCTGGCGCAGCGCCGAGGCCAGCGCCTGCGCCAACGCACCGTCCGCGGCCAGCGGCAGGGCGGCGGCGGTGATGGCCGCGAGCAGGAGGCCGGCGAGCACAGAGAGGCGCACGGGGTCGGAAAGAACCCTGCGCCAAGCCCACCCCAGCGGTCCACGCATGGTGCCCGCCCCCGCCGCCACGCCCCCACGCTCGTTCCGCATCCCCGTGCGGGAGTGGCGTGGTGTTCGCTCCCCACCTTCGGCGGGCGCGGATCCAGGCCTTCCACCCCGGTGGTCAGGGTGGAGTCCCTCCCCCAGGGGGGCTTGGGGACGAACGATGGCGCACACATCGTCACCGACCACGGCATCCTGCGTCCGTCCGCCAGCGGCGCGGGCCGCCCTTGCGCCGAGTGCAGGCTCGTGTAGGCTAGGTGCCGCAGGCGGGGCCCCTTTGGGGTGCGGGCGCCGCGGCGCGTCGGGAATGCGCGAGCCGGCGGCAGGCTCGACGCCGGGCGTGGTGGACGGGCGGTCCCCCTGTGCCGCCACCCTTCCCCGCCGCCGGTCTTGGGCCGGGGAGTGGGAAACCCGCGCGGACAGGTGTGGCTCGTGGTTTACGACCACGTATCCGAGCGCTCAGTTCACCAGGGCGCGGTCGGTACGGGCGCGGTCGGTACGGGCGCGGTCAATCATGCTGAATCTCGCAGTGTCAGGCGGACGCTGCGGGCGGGTAAGCATCCCGCGGCGCGAGGGGGGGGTCGCGCCGCGGGGCCGGGTCCTGGGGGCCAAGGCGACGGGCCGCCCCATCGCGAAAACCAGGATCATTTCGACGGGCGCGTACTACTGTAGTCAGGGTTACGCGTTCATCCACCACCCGCGGTGGTGCTCGCAGATGACCGCATCCCACCTGTGGGGGCATCGCGACCGAAGCCTGATTGCACGGTAGGCTAACGCCACCAACGACCGCCCCACACCGTGTTCACCCCGCGCAACGGGACGACGGCCCTGCGGGGGTTAGCGCGTTTCCGAGGCGGGCCGTGGCGGGGGACGGGGGCGCCGCCCCCGCCACGCGGGGCAGACCGCCCGCCCGCGGCATGCGGGTGCGCCGAGCCCCCATCCCCACCCCCCGCGCGCGCAAGAGCCGTCGGGGCGGCCCCCTCCGCCCCGGGCCACGCCGCCCTACGCGGAGGGCCAGCGGGGGCGCTCGCCGGATCGCCCCCGGCCCGAGCCGGGGTTGCCAAGCACATCTGGGGGGAGCGGGGCCGGTGTTGCGGTTTCTGCTGGGACGCGCGGGCACGGGGAAGACCGAGGCCTGCCTGCGCGAGTCCCTCCGCGCCCTGCGTGCAGACGGCCCGGACGGCCCCCCGCTGGTGCTGCTTGCTCCCGAGCAGGCCACCTTCCAGTTGGAGCGGGCTTTGCTCGACCGCCACCCCGACGGCCAGGCGCTGGCCCGTCTGCAGGTACTCTCGTTCCACCGTCTCGCGTACGCCGTGCTCGCCGAGACGGGCGACGCCGCCCAGCCGCGTCTGGGCCCCGCGGGGCGGCGTATGGCGCTGCGCGCCGCCTTGCGCGGGCTCCGCCCGCGCCTCGCCGTCTTCGCGGCCAGCGCCGATCGCCCCGGCTTCGCCGAGGCCGTGGCCGGTCAGTTGCAAGAGTTCGCGGCCTACCGACTCACCCCGGCCGGGCTGCGCACGCTGGCCGCCGAGTTGCCGCGCGACACCGCGGCGCGCCTAACGGACCTGGCGGCGGTATGGGAGGCGTACCGGCGGCTCCTGGGCGACCGGGTGCGCGACCCCGGTTCGGACCTGGCGGCCGCCGCCGCGGCCCTGCCGGGCTCGCTGTTCGCGCGCGCCGTCTGCTGGGTGGACGGTTTCGCTGGGTTTACCCCACAGGAGGAGGAACTACTGGCTGCCTGGCTGCGGGCCGGCGCCCGCCTGCACGTCGCGCTCTGCCTGGACCCGGACGAGGACCTGCCGCCCACCACGCCAGTGGATCGCGGCGATCCCCTGCACCCGTTCGCGCCCACCCGCTCGACCCTGCAGCGGCTCAGCCTCTTGGCCCGCCGGGTGGGGCTGGGCGCGCCCGAGGTCGAGCGGCTCCGCGGCAGCCCCCCCCCGCGCTTCGCCGCAAGCCCGGACCTGGCGGCGCTGGAGGCGGGGCTGTGGCGAAGGGAGCCCGCCGAGGTACCGCGCCCCAAGCCGGAGGGGACGGCACGCCCCGGCGTCTTCCTCCACGGCGCCCGGGACCCACGGGCCGAGGCGGAGGCCTGCGCGGAGCAGATCGACCGGCTCTGCCGGCTGGAGGGCTACCGTTACCGCGAGATCGCCGTGATCCTGCATGACCTCGACGCGTACCACGACCTGCTGTCCACGGCATGCGCGCGCCGGGGGATCCCGCTCTTCGTCGACAGGCGGCGCCCGGCCGGGCGCCACCCGGTGGCGCAGACCCTGCTCGCCGCTGTCAGCGTCGCTGCCAGCGAATGGTCAACCGCCGCGGTTCGGAGCTTTCTGCAGACCGACCTCTGCGGCCTCGACCGCGCGGAGGCCGACGCCCTGGACCTGCTGGCCGTGGGCCGCGGGCTCTCGGGGACGGACTGGTACAGCGCACGGCCGCTGGCACCGCCGGCGCGAACCGCTCCCGGGCCAGACACCGCTGGGCCGGGGGCGGCGGCGGACGCCTGCGGCGCCCAGGGCCCTGCCGCGGCGCAGCGGCCCGGGGCGCCGCCAGCGGATGGGGATGCGGCGCGCCAGCGGATGGCCCCGCCGCTGCGGATCCTGCAGCGCGCGTTGGCAACGGCGGGCTCCGCGCGCGCGGCGGCGCTGGCCTGCTACCGCTTCCTGGAGGAACTCGGCGCCCCCGCCCGGGTGGCGCAGTGGATGCGTGAGGCCGAGCGGGCCGGCGCCTTTGACCTCGCGGCCTGGCACCGCCAGTGCTGGGACGCGGTGGTGGCCGTCCTCGACGAGATGGCGCTCGCCCTGGGCGAAGAGCGCGTGCCGCCCGCCGAGTGGAGCGCGGCCCTGCAGTCGGGTCTGGAGGACCTGACCGTGGGCCTGGTACCCCCCGGGCTCGACCAGGTGCTCTGCGGCGGGGTGGCGCGCAGCCGGCATCCCGACATCCGGGTGGCCTTCGTCCTTGGGGTGGGGGATGGCCGTTTCCCCCCAGCGCCGCGCGAGGGCGCCCTGCTGGGCGACGCGGACCGGATCGCCCTGCGGCAGAAAGGCGCGGACCTGGCGCCAACCTCGGCGGAGCGTTGGATGCACGAGCGCTTCCTGGCGTATGTCGCCCTGACGCGCGCCTCGGAGCGCCTCTACCTCAGCTACCCCGCCGCGGCCGGCCCCGCCGACCTGCTCCTGCGCGTGCGCGCGGCCGTCCCGGGCGCGGCGGAGTGGGGACCCGCCGAAGGGCCCAGCGCGCGGACCGGCGTCTGCGCCCTGGCCGGCGAGGTCGCGCTGCGCCAGCGCGTCGGCGAGGACACCCCCGCCTGGCGAGCTGCCGCCGCCTGGCTGTGTGCCGATCCCGAGCGCATCCGCCTCGCCCAGCCCGTACTCGCCGCGCTCCTCCCCCCGGAGCCGCCCTTGCTGCCGCCCGAGTTGGCGGCGCGCCTGTACGCCACCCACTTCAGCCCCACGCGCCTGGAGACGATGGCGACGTGCCCGTTCCAGCACTTCGGGCGTTACGGCCTCCGGCTGCGCGAGCGGCAAGAGGCACGGGTGGAGCCGAGCGACCTGGGCGTGATGCTGCACGCCGCGCTGGCCGCCGTGGTCGAGGGCCTGCTGCGGCAGGGGCGGGACTGGGCAGACCTCACGGAGGCGGAGGTCGGCGGCTACTGCGAGGACGCTCTGCGGCGGGAGGCGCGGCGGGTGCTCGACCAGTTGCCCCCGGGCAGCGCGCGCGGCGCCCACCTCCTGCGCGCGGCCGGGCGCGACCTGCGGCGCGCCGTGGCGACCATGGTCGCTCATGCGCGCGCCGGGCTCGGCCGTTATCAGCCGCTGGGCGTGGAGGTACCCCTGCGAGGGGGCCTGCGGGGGTCCATCGACCGGTTGGACGGGGCGCGGGACGCCGAGGGGATCGTCCACGTCCGCGTGATCGACTACAAGACGGGCGCCGCGGCCTTTCGGCTGGACGCCTTCGCCGACGGCGTGGACCTGGCGCCCGTGCTCTACCTGGACCAGGCCCTGGACGCCCGCGGCGAGGGCGCGGTGCCCGGCGGCATCTTCACCTTCCCCGTGCGCGACGAGGTCGCTCTGGTGGAGGGACCGGCGGCGCGCGCCGCGCCGCCCCCCCGGCTCCAGGGCCTCGCCCCGGCGGAGCGGGAGGCGCGGGCTCTGCACGAGGCCGCATTGGACGGATCGGTCACCGGCGTGCGCACGACCAAGACAGGGGCCCCGTACAAGGGCGCGGCGGTCGCCGCGCGCGGACAGTTTGCCTTGCTGCGGCGGGCCGCGCGGCGGCGGACCGCCCAGTTGCGCGCCGCCGTCGTGGAGGGACGGATCGCAGCGCACCCCCACCGCCCCGCCACCGGGGCCGCGTGCGCGCGCTGCCCCTTCCTGGCCGTATGCCGCTTCGATCCGGGCCAGGGCGACCGGTACCGCTGGGCAGGGCGCGGCGACCCGTGGGCACGGCTGGAGGCCGAAGAAGCGGCGCCGGGGGGTGGCGCGGGGTGAGCTGGACGGGCCCGCAGGACGACGCGATCCGGGACCGCTGCGGCCACGTGCTCTGCTCGGCGGCCGCCGGGTCCGGCAAGACCGCCGTGCTGGCCGCACGGGTGGTCGGGCGGCTGACGGATCCGGTTTCGCCGGTGAGTATCGACCGGTTGCTGGTGGTGACCTTCACCCGGGCGGCGGCCGCGGAGATGCGGCGGCGCGTGGCCGCGTTCCTGCGTGGCGCCGCCGCGACGGCGCCGCGCCTGGACGACCAACTCTGGCTGCTGCCCCGTGCCGACGTCACCACGATCCATGGTTTCTGCGAGCGCACGGTGCGCCGCCACTTCCTGGACGTCGGGGCCGATCCCGCATTCACCGTCCTGGACGAGGCCGAGGGGCGCGTACTGCTCGCCGAGGCGCTGGATCGCGTCCTGGAGGCGCGCTACGCCGGGCGCGGGATGGACGCCGCGGCGGACGCCGCCTTCGTCGACATGGTGGAGCGTTATGGCGGCCGCCGGCTGGACGCCTCCCTGCGCGCCCTGGTGCTTGAGTTGCGCGCCTACGCCCAGAGCATGCCGGACCCCGAGGCCTGGCTCGCGGGCGCGGTGCGCTCGGAGATCGCCTGGGACGACGCCAGAGACACGGTGCGGCGCCGTCTGGCGCGCTGCCGCGCGCGCACAGAACGCGCCGTGGCCTGCGCCCCGGAGGCGTATCGCCCGGCGTTGGCGGCGGACCGCGCCCTGTTCGCACGGTTGCTCGCGGCCGTGGCGGGGCCGTGGGACGCCCTGGCGGAGATGCTGCGCTCGGCGTCCTTGGTCCGGTTGGCGGCCAGCCGCGAGGGCGAGGGCGACCGCGCCGGCGCCGAGCGGGCGCGCGACCTGCGCCAGGCCAACCGGGACGCCCTGGCGGACCTGGCCGCCGGCCCGTTCGGCCGGCCGGAGGCGGAGCACGCGGCGGAGGCAGCCGACGTGGCCGCCCACCTGCGTCCGCTGGTAGAACTGGCCATCGACCTGGAGCGCGCGTACGCGGCGGAAAAGGCGCGTACAGGCGCGCTGGACTTCGACGACTTGGAGCATCGCTGCCTGGAGGTACTGCGCGGTCCGGGCGGCGCGGCGGTCGCCGCCCGCTACGCCGAGGTGCTGGTGGACGAGTCGCAGGATCTGAGCCCCGTGCAGGACGAGTTGCTCTCCTTGCTGGTCGACCGGGGGGCCGCCCTCTTCGCCGTCGGGGACGCGCGCCAGAGCATCTACGGTTTCCGGCAGGCCGAGCCGCGGCGCTTCGCGCTGCGCGAGCGCCGTTACGCCGCCGGGGGCGGCCGGCTCATCGAGCTGCCGCACAACTTCCGCAGCCGGCGCCCGATCGTGGCGGCCGTGAACTTCGTGTTCGGCCGCCTCTTCCGCGCGGCGGCGGCGGCGTTGCCCGCGAGCGCACTGCGACCGATGGAGGCCGGCGCCGACTACCCGCCCCTGCCCGGGCGCGCCCAGGGCGCTTCCACGACGCCCCGGGCTGCCGGCTCGGCGGAGGGGGACCCCGTCCGCATCGTCCTGCTGGAGGGAGACGTGGACGAAGACAGCACGTCCCTGGAACGCGAGGCGGCCGAGGTCTGCCACCAAGTCAAGGAATGGCTCGACCACGCCTTGGTGCACGACCCGGACGCCACCTCACCCGGGGCCCCTTACCGGCCGGCCCGGCCGGGCGACGTGGCGGTGCTGCTGCGCGCCCCTGGCGGAACGGCCCACGCCTACGTGGAGGCGATGCGGGCGGCGGGCCTCCCCTGCTGGTCTCCCGACCAGGGGCATCGTGCCAGTACCCTGGAGGGGCGCACCCTGGTCGCCTGGTGGCGCACCCTGGAGAACCCACAGCAGGACATCCCCCTGGCAGCCACCCTGCTCGGCCCGTTCGGGGGCTTTACCCCCGCGGAACTGGCCGAAGTGCGGCTGGCCGCGCCGGCGGCCCCGCTCTGGCATGCCATGCGCGCCTGCGCCGCCGGCGCCGAGGGCGCGTTGGCGTCAAGGGCCGCGGCCTTCATGGCGCGCCTGGAGAGGTGGCGCACCGAAGCGCGACGCGGTCAGTGGGCCGAACTGCTGGCGCGCGCGCTGGACGACAGCGGCTACGCGGCGCAGGCCGGCGGCTTGCCCGGCGGCGCCGAGCGGCGCCGCAACCTGGAGTGGTGCCTGGAGCGCTG
The DNA here is from genome assembly GCA_027335545.1 of Clostridia bacterium. The sequence goes on along the minus strand of DAHWHV010000232.1, from coordinate 784 downwards.
CCGCGAGGCGGACCGCTTTCGCCACTGGGGGCTCGCGCGGCTCATCGCCCACCTGGAGAACGGCGGGGGCGGCACGGTGGCCGAGGCGGCCATGGGCGCGGGGGACGCCGTGCGGGTGCTGTCCATCCACGGCAGCAAGGGCCTGGAATTCCCTCTGGTCATCGTGGCCGGGCTGGGGAGACGCTTCCACGGACGGGAGGGCAGCGCTGACGTGCTGGCGCAACGCGACCTGGGCGTCGGCGCCCGCCGCGTGGACCTGGAGCGGCGCCTGCGCTGGCCGACCCTGGCACACGCGGTGGTCGCGGCGCGGCGGGAAGAGCAGGCCCGCACGGAGGAACTGCGCATCCTTTACGTGGCCATGACCCGCGCCCGTGAGACCCTCACCCTCGTGGGCACCCTGCGCCACCTGGCCGAACGCGCCGGCGGCGCGGTGGCCCTGGCGGAGGCCCTGTCCGGCACGGCGGCGGGCGCGGTGCCCACCCTGGAACTGGAGGAGGGGGCCTGCTATGCGGACTGGCTGCTGCCTGTCCTGGCGGGGCACGCGGACGTGGCGCCCGCGCTGGGCGCCCACGCCGGCATCCCCTTCCGCGGTGCGGCCGACGAGGAAGGCTCCCGCTGGGAGGTCGTCCTGCGCCTGGGACCGGTGGCCGGGGCGCTGGCGGCCACGGACGGGGCGGGGGCGGAGGCGCGGCACGGCGCATCCCCTCCACCGGCCGCGGCGGCCTCGCTCGGAGAGGACCCCTCCCACCCCAGACGGCCCCCGCTGTGGGGCGCGGAGGTCGCC
>DAHWHV010000312.1 GCA_027335545.1 Clostridia bacterium | reverse complement strand
CGCGCGTCCCGGCCCGCCGCGCCGCGACGCCGGCGTCGCCCCCGGAGACCCCCTGGGAGGGACACGCCACGTCCAGCCCCCTACGGAGCCCCGCACCGTCCCCGGCCCAGCGCCCCACCGCCTCGCTCGCGGCCTCCCCGTCCCACGGTGGCCCCGGGCCGGCGCAGCCGCGGCGGCTGCCCCTGCGGCCCGGGGCCGACCTGGCCCTGGCCGTGGTGGTCGTCGCCGCCGTCGCCCTGTCCCTGGGCACCCTGCGCTTCGCCCTGGACGACGCCTTCTGGCAGATCGCCTACGGCCGTCACATCCTGGCCCGGCACGGCCTCCCCCGCACCGACCACTACTCCTGGACGGTGGCCGGCCACCCGTTGGTGGTGACCGAGTGGGCCTTCGACACGCTGCTGGCCGCCGCGGCCGCGGTGCCCGGCCCGTGGGGGGCGCTCGCGCTCGCGCTGGCCTGCCTCCTCCCCTTCGCCTGGTGCTCCCTGGAGCTGTTCTGGCGACTCGGTCGCCATCGGGGGGCCGCCGGGCTCCTGGCCCTGGCCGTCCTCGTCTGCGCCGCCCCCTTCGAGGCCCTCCTGCCCCAGTTGGCCTCCTTCGCCCTGCTCGCTGCGACCTGGCTCACCCTGGAGGTCGCCCGCTGCCGGCGGCGGCCCTGGCCGCTGCTGCTGCTGCCCCCGCTCTTCGTGGTCTGGGCCAACACGCACGGGACGTTCGCCTTCGGCCTGGGCCTGGTCGCCCTGGATACGCTGCTGGCCTTCGCGCCACGCCTGCCCGCCAGGCTCCTGGCCCGCTACCGCCGGCCGCTGCGCCGTTGGCTGCCCTGGACCTGCGCCGCCTGCCTGCTGGCGACGGCGGTGAATCCCTACGGCTGGCGCCTGTACGGGCCGGAGTTCGCCCTGGCCTTCTCCCACTTCCACCTGAAGTACATCGGCGAGTTCCAGAGCCCCAACTTCCACCAGACGTTCTTCAAGTTCCTCGTCCTGCCGGCGATCCTGGGGACCGTCGCCCTCGCCGTGGCGAGCCGGCGCCGCCTCCCGGCACGGGAGTTCGTCGTCGCGCTGGTCTTCCTCGCCGGGACGCTGGATGTGGTCCGCGTGCTGCCCTACGCCCTGGTCGCCCTGGGGGCGCTGGCCGCGGCCGCGCTACGCGGCCGGCCGGCGCGGCTGCGCGCCACCCCCTGGTGGCAGCTCGCCGCCGTCGCCGCCGTCCTGGCGCTGGCCGCGCTGCGCCACCCGCTCACCGCCTCCTGGCCGCCGACCTCGGCCCAACCCGTGGGGGCCGCCGCCTACGTGCGCTCCCACCTGACCGGCCGCGGCTTCAACACCTACGCCCAGGGCAGCTACCTCCTGTGGGCCTGGCGGGGGTCCCCGCGGGTCTATGTCGACAGCCGCGGCGACCTCTACGACCAGACGCCCGTCCTCCACCGCTACATGGCCATCCTCCAGCTGCGCGTCAATCCCGCCCGGACCCTGCGCCGGGAGGGGGTCTCCTGGGCGCTCCTGCCCCCCAGCGAGCCCGTGGCGCGCGTCCTGCGCATCGAGGGCTGGCGGGCCGTGTACCGCGGCCGCCACGCCCTCGTGCTCGTCCCCCCGGCGGCGGGCTGAGCGCCCGGGGTGGGCGCGGCCGGGATGCCCCGCCGGACGGGGCGCACCGCCGGGCGGCGGCCCGCGCCCGTCCCCCCCAGGGCCGCTCACAGCCCCGGCTGCACGGCGGCGATCGGGCTGCCGACCGTGGGGAAGGCCTTGGCCACCGCCGCCCCCGCGGCGCTCTCCGCGTTGCCGGCCTGCTGGATGGCGTCCACCTGCATCGCGGCCTGGCGGAAGGCCTCCGCCACCGGCATCTGCCCCTGCTGGGCCAGGAGCGCGTACTTCTTGATCACCGCCGCCGACTGCTGGCTGGCGTAGTGGAAGACCAGGCCGCAATACGGCTCGTTGTTGAGGACGGCCTGGCCGATGACCCCCAGGTTCTTGTGCCGCAGGGGCGGGGCCACCGCCTGGACGATCGCCACCCACTCCTCCCACAACCCGCGCTGGTTGGGTCCGGTGAGCGCCAGGCGCATCATGAAGCGCTGCCAGTGCGTGTCCACGCAGAGGAACTTCAGGAGTTCCCAGGCCAGGTCGGGGTGTTTGGTCGCCGCGTTGATGGCGTAGAAGTCGGTCGCCGCGTAGGTCGTCTTGTGCACAGGGAAGACGGGCTGGGCGAACAGGTCCCACTTCACCCCACTCCACGCCCGCGCGCTGTAGGGGAGGCCGCCGGCGGACCCCCGCGGCTGGCAGACCACCGTGCCGCTGGCCAGGTCCCCACCCGTGGTGATCACCCCTTGGCGCAGGAGCGGGTAGGCCCACTCGGCACAAGCGATCGAACCCGGGGAGTCCAGAAAGCAATGGCTCGGGTTCGCGGCGTCCACGAACTCCCCACCGAAGCCCCGCCAGTAGAAGGGCGCGGGGTCGGCGCCGCTGCTCTGGTACCCCGCCCAGTAGAGGGCGGCCCCGGCGCGCGGCTTGGTGGTCGCCTTGCCGCTCTGGTGAAGGGTCGTCGCCTCCCAGAGCCGGGTCCAGTCCAGGTGCGTCCAGCCCGGTTGCGGGTAGCTCAGGCCCAACTGGTCGAGGACGCCCAGGTTCACGGCGATGGCCACCGTGTGCAGGTAGGCCGGCAGGCAGTAGATGCCCGGGCCCGCGGCCGCGAAACCCCCCGCCTCCTGGAAGAACACCGTCTGCCCAGGGGGGTAGACCCCGAGGTTGACGTTGTCGCGCTTGATGAAGCTGCTCAGGTTGGCGATGAGGTTGCCCGTCGTGTACAGGGGGAGGACCCAGTCCTCGAAGACGTCGGGGCCCACCCCGGCCAGGATCGCCGCCACCGTGGCCTGCTGGTAGCCGATGGTCGTGATCTTGACCTCTACCCCGGGATGCTCTTGGAGGAAGGGCTGCAGCGCCTGGGTGTAGAGCTCGACCGCCGTGCTGCTGGTGCCGCTGGGGAAGTTGTACCACGGGCGCAGGACCAGGACCGTCTTCGCGGCGGCGGCGGGAGTGGGGCCGGCGGCCGCCGCCGACGACCCGGAGGCCGCCCCGCCCGGCCCGCACC
>DAHWHV010000306.1 GCA_027335545.1 Clostridia bacterium | reverse complement strand
GGCCTTCCAGGACGGTCGCGCGCCCACCGCCACGGGCCATGACGAAGACCTCCTGGATGCTGCTGGTCGTCTTGGCCAGCAGCTTGTAGCCCGTCGCGGTCTCCGTCTTGAGCACCAGGCCGGGGTGGCGGGTCGGGTTTTCCGCGATGCGGCCGGGAATGACCCCGTCCACACCCGGCAGGCGTGCGAGTCGTTCGTACACGGGTGCGAAGCCGTCGATGACCGAGTGCTCGCGTTTGACGCCGGACCTGCGGTACCGCATGGACGCCCCCCCACCTCGCATCATACCGCGTCCGGCGCCGGGCTCGGAGCGGCGCGGGGGCCCAGGGCGGCCGCGGGCCCACCGGCCGCGCACCGCCGGGTGAAGTCATTCTCCGTGAAGTGCTTGGGCCAAGAGAGTCTCCCGCCGCGGGCCCAAGTCGCGGCGCACGTCGGCGCCGCACCTGGTGGCCACGGGTGCTTCGGGGCGGCCGCTCCCCCGCGGCCCTTTTGCCGCCAGCCCCAACTGGCCGAGGGCGGACCGCGGACGCGGCCACCACCACTTCTCCCTGTGGGCCTTCTGGCCGAAGGGCCCCCTCCGGAACGACGCCACCCTGCCGCGCACCGCCCCGTGGCAGGGATTGGACCCGGCCCCACGAAGCGGGGGCTGCGGCACCCGCCGCGCCGTGGCAGATGCGGCGCTTGGCCGCTGGCGCGGCGGCCTCCGGCCCCGCCTTCGACGCCATCCACCGCCAGGGGTCATGGATGCTGGCCTCCCAGGATGGAAATCCTGCCTGGCTGCAAATCGGGTGGGCCAGCGCCCGCGCGGCGGTGCTCTGGGATGCCCGGGCGGGTTGGGCGGGCGCGACGTACGGGCAGGACTGCGGAGGGGTCGACCCCGCCGCCTACGGCCCCGGGCGCCTGGAGGTGCTCACGCTGGCCGGCACGACGCAGTTGTTCTCCCTGCGGGCCCCGTCGCGGCCGGGGCGTGCGCGGTCCCCCGCGACCTGAACCCCGCTCGGCCCGTTTCCGGCGGCGCTCCCGGGTCCTCGCGCGGTCCGCGTCGAAATCGGTGGCTGAAGGGGGAGAAATCCTGGTGGGCGGCCCTGCGCTCGGCCGAGGCATGGTTGGGTGGCGTCCGTCGGACCAGGGCATCCGTTGCTGAGCATCGTGGACGGCTTGATCGGTCAGGCCAGGCAACATCCGGAGCAGGTCGCGGTCGTCTGCGCGGGCGAGGAAGTCACGTTTGCGGAACTGCGGCGGCGGGCCGAGGCTGGGGCGCTCCTGCTCTGGGAGGCGGGGCTGCGCCCGGGTGACCGGGTGGCCACCCTGTTGCCCAACGGCTTGACGGCCGTCGAACTGCTCTTCGCCGCCGCGTGGGCGGGGGTGGTCCTGTGCCCCATGAATCCGGCCTCGACCCCGGCCGAGTTAGCCTACCTCCTCGCCGACGCCCGCCCGCGCCTCCTAGTCGGGGTGCCGCCGGTCCTGGAGGCCGCCCAGGGCGTCCTGCCGCCGGGCATGGACGTGCTGGCGGATGCCCCGGGCGTCGACGGCTACGCCGGGCGGCGGGACGCCGTCCCCCCGCGCCCCTTCCCGCCCCTGGGGTCGGAGGAGGCGCCCTGGCTGCTCGTCTACACCTCCGGCACCACGGGCCGGCCCAAGGGCGCGCTGCGCGGCCAGCGCAGCGACTACCTGCTCGGATTGCTGCTGGCTCCCGCCGTGGGGATCGGTCCGGGGGATGTCGGCCTGGCGATCCTGCCCCTGTATCACGTCAACTCCATCTGGGTGGTGACACTCTCCATCTGCCTGGGTGCGACCTGTCACATCCACGCGGCCCGGCGCTTCGTCCCCGGGGCCATGCTGGCGGAACTGGAGCGGTGCCAGGCGACCTACGCGATGTTCGTGCCGACGCTGCTGGGGTTTCTGGCGGACGCGCTGGAGGCGGGCCAACTCCGGTGCCCGCACCTGCGCGTCCTCCTCACCTCGTCCGCACCCCTGGCGCCGGTGCTGCGCGATCGCCTCTTGGCGCACCTGCCGCAGGCGCACCTGGTGGAAATCTACGGCGCCACCGAACTCGGAGCCGTGACCATGGCCACGCACGCCCCGGGCCAACCCTCCGGCAGCATCGGCTTCCCGCTGCCGGGCGTGCGCGTCCACCTCCTGGGGCCAGACCGGCGCCCGGTGGCGGAGGGCCAGGTGGGGGAGCTGTACGCCGAGGGCCCCCTGCTGATGGAGGGATACTTCGGACGACCCGGGGACACGGCGGCGGTGACCGTGGGGCGGGCCGTCTCCGCCGGCGACCTGGCACGCAGCGACCCCGCGGGGCGCCTCTACCTCGCTGACCGCGTCAGCGACACCATCATCACCTCTGGGGAGAACGTCTACCCCAGCGAGGTCGAAGGTGTGCTCCTGGCACATCCTGCGGTGGCCCTGTGCGCGGTGATCGGTGTCCCCGACGAGCGTCGGGGCGAGGCCGTCGCGGCGGCCGTCGTCCGTAGGCCCGGCCAGGCCGTGACGGCCGCCGAGCTGGCGGCCCATTGCCGTGCGGCGCTCGCCCCGCACAAGTGCCCCCGCCTGTACGCCTTCGGGGCGGAACTCCCCCTCGGCGTGGCCGGCAAGGTGCTCCGGCGCCAAGTGCGCGAGGATTGGGGGCGCGGTGTGTACGTCGATGCCGGCGGTGGGTGAGGCCCCCGTCGCGGGGGCCGCCGCGGCGGTGCGCCGGGCCGCCCTTCTCGACCTGACGCGTACGCGTTTCGACTTGCTGATCATCGGCGGGGGCTCCGTCGGGGCCGGCAGCGCCCTCGAGGCGGCGTCCCGGGGCCTGCGCGTCGCCCTGGTGGAGGGCGAGGACTTCGGCAGCGGCACCTCGGGTCGCTCCACCAAGCTGGCGCATGGCGGGGTGCGCTACCTGGAGCGGGCGGTGCTGCGGGCGGATGTGGCCGAGTACCGCTTGGTGCGGGAGGCCCTGCACGAACGCGCGGCCTTCTTCCGCCTCGCCCCCCACCTCTGCCGGGACTTGCCCATCCTGACGCCCGCCTACTCGACTCGCGACCTGGCCTACTACCTGGCGGGCCTCCGCCTCTATGACCTGGTGGCGGGCGGCCGCGGGCTCGGCCCGACCTCGGCCTACGGGCCGGCCGAGGCCGCGCGGCTCTTCCCCGGTCTACGAGCCGAAGGCCTGCGCGGGGCGGTCCTCTACCACGACGGGCAGTTCGACGATGCACGCTTCAACGTCTCGCTTGCGGTTACCGCCGCTAGGTGGGGGGCGACCGTGGTCAACCACGCGCGCGCCCGCGGCCTGCTCTGGGAGCAGGGGAGGATCGTCGGGGCCGAGGTCGAGGATCGCCTCTCCGGGGCCGCCCTACCGGTGCGGGCTGCGGCCGTGCTCAACGCCGCGGGGCCTCACGCCGACCTGGTGCGGGGCCTGGCGGCGCCAGGCCTGGCCCCCCTGCTGCGCGTCAGCCGCGGGGTGCACCTGGTCCTCGGCCCGGGCCGCTGCTCGGACCGGACGGGGCTGCTCATTCCCAGGACGCCCGACGGGCGGGTGGTCTTCATGCTCCCCTGGTTGCGCCACACCCTGATCGGCACCACCGACGCCCCCGGAGAGCCGAGCCCCCATCCCCCCGTGCCCGCCGAGGACATCGCGTACCTCCTGGCCCAGGTCAACGCCCACCTGCAGCGCCCCATCGGTCCGGAGGAGGTCCTCTCCGCCTGGAGCGGGCTGCGCCCGCTGGCGCGCGATCCCCGCCGGGGCCGCACCTCAGAGCTCAGCCGCGGGCATGTGGTCGTCGACGGGCCCTCCGGGCTGGTCACGGTGGTTGGTGGCAAGTGGACCACCTACCGTCGCATCGCGGCGGATGCCGTGGCCCATGTGGTGCGGCGCTTCGGGCTTGCGGCCCGGGCGGGGTCGGCGGCCTGCGAACTGCCCCTGGTCGGCGCGGAATCCTGCCGTCCCTCTGCTTCTGCCTCCTTCTCCGCCTCTGCCGTCGAGGGCCCTGCGCTCGCGCGACGCTTCGCGCTGCCGCCCGCCACGGTTGTTCACCTGCTGGGCAGTTACGGCGATCGGGCCGCTGAGGTCTGCGTCCAAGGGGGGGCGGTCGGCCTGCGCCCGCTGGTGCCCAGCCACCCCTACCTGGAGGCGGAGGTGCTTTGGGGCGCCCGGCAGGAGTGGGCCCAGACGGTCCTGGACGTCCTGGCGCGCAGGACGCCCTTGGCCTTCCTCGATCGGGCGGCGGCCCGGGCGGCCGTGCCGCGCGTGGCCGCCCTGCTGGCTGGGGAACTGGCCTGGACCGCGACGGAGCGCCAGCGGCAGGAAGCGGAGGCGCTCCGGCGGCTTGGCGGGGACCTCTGAGGCCCGAGGGCCGTCTCCTCCCGGCGCCACGCGCGGGCGGTCAGGCGCCGGTCGGG
>DAHWHV010000182.1 GCA_027335545.1 Clostridia bacterium | reverse complement strand
GTTGGCCCCCTCCCCTCCCTACCGGCGCCGACCGCCGCCTAGGCGGAGGGCGAAGAGGAAGATGTTGATGAAGTCCAGGTACAGCGCCAGGGCTCCGAGGATCGCCGCCCCGTCGCCGGCGTACGCGCCCATCCGCTGGATGCGCTGGATGTCGTAGGCGGTAAGCCCGCTGAACAGGAGCACCCCCGCCACCGAGATCCAGAAGGACAGCGCGCCGTGGGCCAGGAAGGCATTGACCAGCATGGCGATCAGCAGGCCGATGATGCCCATGAACAGCGCTGTGCCCATGGGCTGCATGTTGGCGCGGGTGACGTGCCCCCAGATGCCGGCGGCCGCGAACATGCCGGTGGAGACCAGCAGGGCCGGTACGACGGCCCCTGGGGCGGCGGCCAGCGCCGGCACGATGACGAAGCCTAGGGAGGCCGCGTACAGCAGGAACAGGGCCTTGGCCTCCGCGGGGGCGATCGCGTTGCGGGCCAGCTTCGCCGAGAGGTACCACACCAAGGCGAGTTCGGCGATCAGCAGGACCATCGGTCCCCAGCCGGAATAGAAGGGGACCCAGACCCGCAGGGTCGCCAGCACGAAGAGGGTGGCCAGCATCGTCGTGCCCACGCCGGCGGACATCCAAAGCAGGCTCCGGGCGACCAGGGAGGCCCCGCCGCCCCGCTCATAGACCACCGGTCGGGAGTAGGGATTCACTGAGGGTCACCTCCGCTTGCGATTATACTGCGCCTCCTCCGGAGCCTTCCACCATCAGGGGCCGGAGGGGCCGGAGGGGCCGGAGGGGCCGGAGGGGCCGGGGTCGGCCTGGGGCGCTGGCGTGAGCGGGCCGCCGCCGGGGAGGGCGCGCCCGTGGCGCGGGCCGCGCGGGCCCGCAGTCCGGGAAGGGGTGGGCGTATGGAGGTCGGAGCGGGTCCGGTGTCGCGCCGGGGGGCGGCCCCCGGGCTGCTGGCTATCGACGGCGGTGTGCCCGCGCACGCGGGGCCGTGGCCCCGGTGGCCGCAGCCAACGGAGGCGGATGTCGCGGCCGTCGCCGCCGTGGTGCGGGCCGGCACGTGGTGCTCCGCCGGGGCCGGCGCCGAGGTCGTGGAGGCCTTCGAGCGGGAGTTCTCCGCCCTGCACGCCCCGTCGCCCGGCGCGGCCGCCACCCCGTTCGCCCCGGAGGGGGACGCGCCGCCGGTCACGGTGGCCGTCAGCAGCGGCACGAGCGCCCTCATCCTGGCCCTGGCCGCGGTCGGCGTCGGGCCCGGCGACGAGGTCGTCGTCCCCCCGTACACCTTCATCGCCACCGCCAGCGCCTGCCTCTTCCTGGGCGCCGTCCCGGTGTTCGCCGATGTCGTCGCGGACACGCTCTGCCTCGACCCGGCCTCCGTCGCCGAGGCGATCGGGCCCCGCACCCGGGCCGTCATCCCGGTGCACTTCGGGGGCTGCCCGGCCGACCTGCCCGCCTTGGCGGCGCTGTGTCACCGGCGCGGCCTCGCCCTGATCGAGGACGCCTGCCAGGCCCCCGGGGCCTCCTTCGCCGGGCGCCCGGTCGGCACGTGGGGGACGTTCGGCTGCTTCTCGTTCCAGGAGAGCAAGAACCTCAGCGCCGGCGAGGGCGGGGCGGTGACGGGCCGCGGCGCGGAGATCGAGCGCGTCTGGTCACTGCACAACGTGGGCCGTACGCGCGACCGCGCCTGGTACGACCACCCCCGCATCGGCCAGAACATGCGCCTCACCGCGTTGCAGGCGGCCCTGCTGCGCGCGCAGCTGCCCCGCCTGGCCGGCCTGGCGCGGCAACGCGCGGCGGCGGCGGCCCGGTTGGGGTCCGGGCTGGGCGCCATCCCCGGTATCACGCCCCTGCTGCCGCCCCCCGGGGTCACCGCCCACGCCTGGCACCTCTTCGCTTGGCGCTACGACGCCGGGGCCTTCGGCGGCCGCCCCCGCGCCGACTTCATCGCCGCGCTGCGGGCCGAGGGCATCCCGGTGGGTTCGGGCTACACCCTGCTGTCCCGCAACGCCGCCTTGCGGGAGCGGGCCGCCGCCAACGCCGCCCTGACGGGGGACCGCCCCCGGCCCGACGTGCCCCTGCCGGTGGCGCAGGCGGCGGCCGAGGACTGCTGCTGGCTGGGCCAGAGCGTCCTGCTCGCCGGACCCGAGGACCTCGGCGCGATCGGCGCGGCGATCGAGAAGCTGCGGCGGGCGTGGGGGTAGGGCCCGCCGCGCGGCGGCCCCTACCCCCACAGCCGCGGCGGGCCACGTGCCTCACCACACGTGCCTCACCAATAGATGTCCGGTTGCGGCCGCAGGAGCGCGTGTGCCCACGGGGCGAATAGCCGATTGGTTAGGGCCGTCATGCTGGGCAGGGCCAATCGGGTCTGATCCGTCAGGGCCCACAGGAGGGTCAGCGCCCAGAAGACCCAGAAGGCCCAGCGTTCGCCGGCCCCCCACAGCCGCAGGTTGGGGCGCTCCCACCAGGCCAGCAGCAGCATGGTCACCACCAGCGTGGTCACCCCGGGCCCCCCGCCCCCGGGCCGGGTGCCGCGGCTGGCCGGGGGTGGCGGCGATGTCGGCGCGCGCCCCCGCCCCCGACGACCCGGCCGGCCTGACGCGGCCGCGGGCGCCCGATGCCGCGGGCCAGCGCGACGGCCCAGACCAGCAGGGGCGGCCCGAGCGTGAGCGCGCCCCCCCAGAACGGCCAGGTGTCCATGATCCAGTGGCTGACAGAGGCCGTCGAGTCGAACCAGTACAGGGCGGCCGTCACGGCGTAGACGGCGGCCGGCAGCGTGAGGGCCCGGTAGTCGCGCAGCCCGAGCAGCTGCCCCAGGGCCAGGCAGAAGCAGTACAGGAACGACCCCATCTTCACGAAGCTGAGGGAGACCCAGGCCACCCGCAGCAGGCCGTCGAGATGCTCCAGGAACTGGGCGATGCTCACGACGCGGGTGGCCTGGAACACCGGCACCGCGAGCTTGGGGAGCAGGGGCCCGAAGAGGGCGGTCAGGGCCCCGGTGCAGGCCGCGAGCATGCAGGCCACGGCCGTCACGGCCAGCACGGCCGCCCCCAGGCTCTGGCCGCGGCCCCGTCCGCGGAAGGGCAGCACATAGAACAGGTAGGCGGTCTCGGCGTAGAAGGCGGCCGGCGCGGCGGCCCCCTGCAGGACCGGTCGCCAGCCGCGGGCCAGCAGCGGCAGCAGGTTAGTCGCGTTCATGTCCTTGGTCACCGGCAGCAGGATCAGCAGCAGGGCCGCGATGCCGGGCGCCCCACCTCCGGCCCGCGGCAGCCGACCCCCCTGCCAACCGTCCGGGCCCGGAGGGGCGCCCAACCGCCTCCGGGATGCGCCGCGGGCGGTTGCAGGGCTGCCAGCCCCGTCGCCGAAGCCCGGAGCGGGACGGGCCGCGGCCAGGGGCGAGCGGGTTGGGCCCGCAGCGCGGCAGGTGGGGACGCCCGCCACCCCACCGGTGCGCGCCCCCCCCCCCGCAGGGCGCCCGCGGCTGCGGGCGCCGCGCTCGGGGGTCTCGCGTCGGGGGTGTCCCCCGCGGTCGCGCCGATTCCGGCGCCCCGCTCCGCGCCCGATCCCAGACGCAGGGGGGCGTACCCGTGCCGACCACGCGTGTCCATTTCCGTGCCGGTTTCGCCGCCCTGGACGTGACGCCCGATCCCCCGGCGCAGCCCGTGGACCTCTCGGGCTACGTGGACCGGGTCCAGCCGGCCCTGGGGGTGCGCGATCGCCTACGGGCCGCTGTCCTGGCGGTGGGCGCCGCGGGGGAGGAGCCGCTGGCCCTGGTGGGTCTGGATCTCTGTATCCTGGGGCCCCGGGCGGTGGCGGCGATCCGCGCCGCCTGCCCCCTGCCGCCGGACCGCCTCCTGCTGTGCTGCAGCCACACGCACGCGGCCCCGGCCACGTACCCGCTGATCGGCTGCGGGACGCCCGCCCCGGCCTACGAGGCCTGGCTCGGCGCCCGGGTGGGGGCCGCGCTGCGCCGCGCGCTGGCCGAGATGGTCCCCTGCCGGCTGGGTTGGGGGCGGCGCACTCTGGAGGCGGCGCCGTGGTCCAACCGGCGCGCCCCCGCGGGGGCGACGGATCCACGGCTGCACCTGCTGAAGGTCGAGCGCGCCGACAGCGCCAGGACGCCGATCTGCGGCCTCTGGTCGGCGGCCTGCCACCCGGTCGTGCTCGGCGCGGACAACCGGCTCGTCTCCGCCGATTGGGTCGGGGAGGTGGCGCGGGCCCTGACCTGGCCCTCGCTCTTCCTGCAGGGCTTCTGCGGTGACCAGAACCCACGCCGGCGCGGGGCGGAGGCCCTGCCGGCCTGGGGCCCGCTGGCCGGGGTGCTTGGGGCCCTCTGGGACGGCACGCCGACGGCCAACGCCGGTGCCTGGGGGTGGCGGCACGGGGCGCTGGCCCTGCCCCGCCTCCCCGGCGACGCCGTGCCC
>DAHWHV010000170.1 GCA_027335545.1 Clostridia bacterium | reverse complement strand
GCTGCCCATGGGCCTAGGACCGGAGCGCCACGACCTGCACAGCTACGAAACGCACGCCGCGCAGTGGATCGGCTTCCGCCAGCCCGTGGCGCGCGTCTTCCGCGAGTCCCGCGGCGAGCGCTTCGAGCGCACGGCGGAGGCGAACCCCGGGGAGGTCTGGGAGGAGAACGAGTTCTGGATCGAGCTCTCCTGGCGCATCGACCCCGACGGCAAGCTCGGCATCCGCCGGCACTTCGCCGCACCGGAGGACCCCGAGCGGCGGGTGCGCATCGAGGAGTACTACCGCTGGATCTTCGAGCACTCGGTGCCCGGCCTGCCCGAGGCCGCCGCGGCCGAGGGCGAGCAGCCCCTGGAGTACATGCGGCGGCGCGGCGCCTTCTGCGTCACCGAGAACGTCTACCGCCAACACGAGCAGCCGCTCGGCCCCACGGCGCTGCAGGGCACGGTGGAGCACGACGGGGCGCTGTGGGCGGAGCAGGCGCCGCCGCGGGTGAACCTGCGCCCCCAGCCCGGGCCGTTCCGGGACGCCGCCGGGCGCTTCCGCGTGGGCATCCTGCAGGACGGCGTGGCCGTGCAGGGCTTCCCCACCCCGTCGGGCCGCCTGGAGTTCTTCAGCCGCACCCTGCGGGAGTGGAACTGGCCCGAGTACGCCATCCCCGTCTACCCGCGCGATGCCGTGCAGCGCGCGGCGATGCCGCAACTGGTCAGCCAGGTGCACCACAGCCGGGTGGACACCGCCAGCGGCGAATTCGCCCTGCTGCCGACCTTCCGCCTGCCCACGCTGATCCACACCCGCACCAACGGCGCCAAGTGGCTGTATGAGATCTCCCAGATCAACCCGGTCTGGATCCACCCGGAGGACGCGGCGCGGCTCGGCGTGGAGACCGGGGCCTTGGTGCAGGTCGAGACGGAGATCGGCCACTTCGTGGATCGGGCCTGGGTGACCGAGGCGATCCACCCCGGCGTGATCGCCTGCAGCCACCACCTGGGCCGCTGGCGCCTGCACGAGGACCACGGGACCGAGCGTTGGAACTCCTCCGTCGTCCGCCTGGAGCAGGACGGCTCGCGCTGGCGGCTACAGGTCACCCAGGGCGTGCGGCCCTTCCAGAGCAGCGACCCGGACTCGGCCCGCATCTGGTGGAGCGACGGCGGGGTGCACCAGAACCTGATCTTCCCCGTGCAGCCCGACCCCATCAGCGGCCAGCACTGCTGGCACCAGCGGGTGCGGGTGCGCAAGGCCCCGTCCACGGCCCGCTACGGCGAGATCGAGGTGGACACGGCGGCCTCGCGGGCCGTCTACGAGCGGTGGCTGGGGCTCTGCCGCCCCGTGGCGGGCAGCGGTCGCCTGCGCCGCCCCATCTACATGCTGCGCCCAGTCAAGCCCCACCCCGACGCCTTCCGCCTGCCGTAACGGCCAGACCGCCAGGGGGGCCGCGCCTGGCCCCCCTGGCGGTCTGCCGCCACCCCGCGCCCGCCACTCCGCCCGGGGCCTCGACCGGGCCCCCCGATCCCGCCCTGGGCAGCCCCGGTTGCCGCGCGGGTCTCCTTGGTCGACTCCGCCCGGGCCCGGGCCCGCACCCGCCCTTGGCAGCCCTGACAACGCGCTCCGGTTGCCTCAGGGGTCTGCGTGGTGTACCGTCGCGGCACGGCCCCCGCCCCGCAGGGCGGCGCGGTCGCCGTCCCGCCCCCCTCACCCGGCCTGGGCTCGGGCGCGAGCCAGGCTCCGGGGACCACCTCCCAACCGTCCTGTGCCCGCTTCGCCCGCCCGGCGGCTTGCTTTCCCGTCCAGAAACGGGGGATCGGCAATGGGATCGGCGATGAAACCAACGAACGCATCAGGAACCGCAGCGGAGGGCGGAGCGGCGCCGGGGGCGTGGCGCCGGTTCGGCTCCGGGATCGCGCGCATGTGGCGGGAGTGGCCGTTCTGGCGCGACCTGGGGGTGGACTGGAGCGGTCGGCCCGCCGTGCGCCCGGCGCGCAACAGCATCGGCGCCCTGCTGCGCCTGTTCGGCCCGCGCTGGCCGGCCGTCCTCTGGGTGGCGCTCAACGTGGTCTTCGGCGCTTCCCTGGGCGTGCTTCCGCCCCTGTACGTGCGCAACATCCTCGATCAGGCCCTGCCCCACCACGACCCGGCGCTCTTGTGGAGCGACGCGCTGCACCTAGTCGCCGTGCAGGTCCTGGTCGGGCTGACGGCCGCGGTCGGCGGCTACCTCTACGCCTGGGCGACCAACGGGGTCGTCCGCGACCTCCGGCAAGGGACCTTCGACCGCCTGCAGGACGCCCCGTTGACCCGATTGGAGGCGGGCGGCGCCGCCGAGGCGGCCAGCCGCCTCGTCAACGACGTGGGGGTGGTGGGCGGCAACTCCGCCGTCTTCAACGGCGTCACGGGCATCTTCTCCAGCATGCTGACCACCCTGGGCGCCGTCACGACCCTGGTGTCGACGCTGATCGTCATGTTCACCATGAACTGGCGCTTCGCCCTGATCGCGGTGGCCTTCCTCCCGCCGCTGCTGCTGCTGGCGCGGCTGGCCGGGCGCTGGCTGTACGCGGTCACGCGGCGCCAGTACGAGTTGCTGGCCGCCTTCCACCGCCGGATCGGGCGCGCGGCCCACTGGGCCGGGGCCCTGACCCTCCGGCTCTTCCACCGCGACGTGGCGGATCTGCAGGCCTTCGCCCGCGAGAACGCGGCCCTGGCCGACCTCGGCACGTGCGCCCGCAACATCGTGCGCGGTTACGGCAACGTCTATGCCGTCGCGCCCGCCCTGGCGCTCGCCCTCATCTGGTGGTTCGGGGCGCACGCGATCTTCCGCGGGGCGATGCAGCTGGGCACGCTGCTGGCCTTCGTCGCGTATGTGCAGCGCATCACCGGACCCGTGAGCACCCTCAGCGGCGTCTTCATCAACGTGCGCGGCATCCAGGCCGTCGGGGACCGCGTCGTGGGCGTCGTGGCGACCACCGACGAGCCGGGACCCGCGGCGGAGGTGTCCCCCCGGCCCGGCGCCGGGCGCGGGGAGCCGGCCACCCTGGCGGCCGCGACCCGACCCGGCCGACCCCTGTGGGTCGTGGCCCCCCGTGCCG
>DAHWHV010000164.1 GCA_027335545.1 Clostridia bacterium | reverse complement strand
CCCCGCGCCGGGGGGGGCGGCCGGCCGGGGCCCCGCCCCCCCCCCGGCCGCCCCCACTCCATACGCCGGACCACCGCGGCTTTGGGGGTCGTCCGTCGCGCCCGGCCTGCCGCGCCCGCGGTGCCGGCGGTCCGGCCGCGGGTTCAGGCCGGGTGGGCCGCGTCCGCGCCGGTGCGCTCCGCCCCGCGGACCAGGCGCAGGTCCGCCACCGACCCGGGCAGGGCGGCCACGGCCGCCAGCAGCGCCAACCGGTTCCCGCGCACGACGGGATCGGGGTCCATCACCAAGACCGCCGTCAGGAAGTCGTCGACGGGCCGGCGCAACCCCGCCGTGGCGGCGAGGACCCCCGCGTGATCCCCGGCGGCGCTCGCCCGCTCGGCCGCGCGCCGGGCCGCGCCCAGGGCCTGCCACAACGCCCGCCCGGTCGGATGCCCGAGGGCCGCCGGGTCGGGCGCACCCGCCGGCTCCCCCCCCTGGCGCGCCAGGTTGGCCGCCCGCTTGAAGGCCGTCAGCGTGTCCTCCCAACCGTCCCCGGCCTCTGCCGCGGTGAGGGCGCGGCAGCGCCGGAACGCGTCGGGGACCCGCTCGGCCCCCGCCGCCAGGACCGCCAGGACGATGTCGTGGCGAAACCCCGCCTCCTCCAGACGCACGCGCAGCCTGCCCACCAGGAAGCCGACCAGCCCGGAGGGCTCGCCGCCCCGGTCGGCATAGCCGGCCTCCGCCGCCTCCACCGCCTCGGTGAAGCCGAGGTCCCAGCCCGCCTCCTCCAGGAGGCGGACCACGGCCGCCCCCGCCCGACGCAATCCCAGCGGGTCGGTGCTGCCGGTGGGTTGCCGGCCGAGCAGAAAGTGCCCCGCCAGGGTGTCCAGGCGGTCGGCGAGCGCCAGCAGGAGCCCGGCCGGCGAACGCGGCAGGTCGCCGCCGGCCGCGCGCGGCAAGACGTGCTCGCCGATGGCCTGCGCGACCGCCGCCGCCTCCCCGTCGGCCGCGGCGTAGTGCGCCCCCATCGTGCCTTCGAGTTCGGGGAACTCATAGACGAGGTGGGTGACCCGGTCCGCCTTGCACAGCTGCGCCGCGGCGACCGTCGCCTCGGCATCCACGCCGACCCGGCGGGCCAGGGCGCCGGCGAGGGCCACCAGGCGGTCCGTCTTTTCCGCCAGCGTGCCCAGCCCCTCGGCGAACGCCACCGACCCCAGCCGCGGCAGCCGGGAGGCCAGGGTCGCCGCGCGGTCCTCCGCATAGAAGAAGCGGGCATCGGCGAAGCGGGCCGCCAGGACCTTCTCGTTCCCCTTGGCGACGCCGGGGAGGTTCCGCGTGCCGCCGTTGCGCACCCCGGCGAAGTAGGGCAGCAACCGGCCGTCGGGGCCCTCCACGGGGAAGTAGCGCTGGTGCGTGCGCATGACCGTCACCAGGACGGCCTCGGGCACCTCCAGCGCGGCGGCATCGAAGCTGCCGACGAAGGCCGTCGGCCACTCGTTGATGTGCGTGACCTCCTCGAGGAGGTCCTCGTTGGGCCGGGGCGTGCCCCCGATCGCCTCCACGGCGGCGAGCACCCCCGACCAGATGGCCTGGCGGCGGAGCGGCACGTCCACCTCCACCCCCAGGGCGCGCAGCGCCTCCGGGTAACCCGTCGCGTGGGGCAGGGCGTGGGGCCCAGGGTGGAGCGTCCGGTGCCCGTGGGTCGTCCGCCCCGACTCCAGGCCCTCGAGCGTGAAGGGCACGACCTCGGCCCCCAGCAGGGCCACCAGCCAGCGCACCGGGCGGGCGAAGCGGAGATCACCCGTGCCCCAGCGCATGCTGCGCGGGAACTCCAGGCCGGCGATCAGCCCGGGGAGGTCGCGTGCCAGGGCCTCGGCGGTCGGCAGGCCCGGCACGACGCGGCGGGCGAAGACGTACTCCCGGCCCCCGACGGGCTCGATCCGCAGGTCGGCGACCGACACGCCCTGGGAGCGCGCGAAGCCGAGGGCCGCGGCGGTGGGCTCCCCGGCCGGGTCGAAGGCGGCGGCGCGGGCCGGGCCCCGCGCGACGGACTCGGTGTCCGCCTGGCGGGCGGGCAGGCCGGAGACGAGCCAGGCCAGGCGGCGTGGGCTCCCGCAGGTGCGCGCGGCGGCGAAGGGGAGGCGTGCCGCCGCCAGCAGGGCCTCGCCCTTGGCCCGCAACTGCTCCAGGGCCAGGGGACAGAAGCGGGCCGGCAGCTCCTCGGCCCCGATCTCCAGCAGGAACTCCAGCGGGGACTCCGTGGGGTCCCCCCCCACGGGCGGGTCCCCCGGGCGCGGCTCGCGGCCCCCCGCCCCTCCGCCCACCGTGCGCCGCTCCTCAGCCATGCGCGCCCTCCCCCGTCGCGACCATGGCGGCCCGGGACCCCGCCGCCAGGAGGGGGAAACCCATCCCCTCGCGCTGCCGGGCATAGATCGTCGCGGCCTGGCGCGTCAGGACCTGCATGCGGCCGATGTAGGCGGCGCGCTGCGCGGGGGCGATCGCCCCGCGGGCGTCCAGCAGGTTGAAGGTGTGGGAGCACTTCAGCACGTAGTCGTAGGCCGGCAGGCAGAGGTCGGCCGCCAGCAGGCGGCGGGCCTCCCCCTCGTAGTCGTCGAAGTGCCGCCGCAGCAGGGTCGGGTCGGAGAGTTCGAAGGCGAAGCGGCTGTGCTCGAACTCGGCCTTCCGAAAGATGTCGCCGTAGGTCACGCCGGCGGCGAAGCGGATGCTGTAGACGTCCGGCGTGCCCTGGATGTAGCTGGCCAACCGCTCCAGACCATAGGTGATCTCCGCGGCGACCGGCCGCACCTCCTGACCGCCCACCTGCTGGAAGTATGTGAACTGGGTGATCTCCATGCCGTCGCACCACACCTCCCAACCCAGGCCCCAGGCGCCGCCGGTCGGCCACTCCCAGTTGTCCTCCACGAAGCGGATGTCGTGGTCCTGGCGCTGGATGCCGATGGCCTGCAGGGAGTCGAGGTAGACGTCCAGGACGTCGGCCGGGGACGGCTTGAGCATCACCTGGTACTGCCAGTGCTGGTAGAGGCGGTTCGGGTTGTCCCCGTAGCGCCCGTCCGCCGGGCGCCGCGAAGGCTCCACGTAGGCGACGCGCCACGGCTCCGGGCCGAGGCAGCGGAAGAAGGTGGCGGGATTCATCGTCCCGGCCCCCTTCTCCACGTCATAGGGTTGCGCCAACAGGCACCCGCGGTCCGCCCAGAAGCGGTGCAGGCGCAGGATGACCTCTTGAAAGTCCAGGGTGCCACCTCTTTCGCGGGAACGAGAACGGGACGGCCGCCTCACAAGCCCGTTGACGCCCGCTCGACCGTGATGGAGGTATGCGTCGCCAGGGCGGCGATGACCCCCGCCGCGGCCAGCCCCGGCAGCGCCAGCGACCCCGCCACGCCGACGACGGCGGGCATCTGCAGCAGCGTCCGCTCCCCCTGGCGCAACGCGATGCGGGTGCGCACCGCCTCGCGGTAGAGGTCGCGCACCCGCTCGGCGGCCGCGCTACCGTTGTCCTGGAGGCGCCGCGACAGGCCCGGGTGCGACTGCTCGATGGCGATCAGCGCCCGGACCACATCGCCCTCGGCGACCCGCAGGGCCTCGTAGCACTCCCCGTAACCGGCGCCCGTGCGCTCGCGCACCTGGTCGATCTTCTCCAGCGTCACCGTGCCGCCCGCGGGACCGTCCATCGCCTGAGTCTGCATTCCCACGCAACCTCCCCTGCCCCCGGGCCGGGGCGCGGCGCCCCCTCGATACCCAAGGGCGAACCTTCCCCATCCGCCGGCCCGGCTCCTGTTCCGGATAGCCTGCCCAAGGCCGGGGGGCGCCGCCAGGCCTCCCGGCCCCGGCTCCGGCTCCGACCCGGCTCGACTCCGGGACCCGGCTCCACTCAGAGACCCGGCTCCACTCAGAGACCCGGCTCCACCCAGAGACCCGACTCCACCCAGAGACCCAACTCCACTCAGCCCCCCAACTCCAAAGGGAGGTTGGGGTCGGCGTCCAGGCCCCAGCCGTCCCGCCGCCCCCGGCGCCACTCAGCCCAACCGGCGGCCGCGACCATCGCCGCGTTGTCGGTGCAGTACCGCGGCGGCGGGAAGCGCACCTCCAGCCCCCGCGCCCCCGCCGCCGCCGTGAGCCCGGCCCGCAAGGCGGAATTGGCGGCAACCCCCCCCGCGACCAGGATCGTGCGCACCCCTTGGGCGCGGGCCGCAGCCAGGGTTTTGGCCACCAGGACCTCGACGACAGCGGCCTGGAACGAGGCGGCGACGTCCGCCCGGCCGGCCGGGGCGCCGCCCTGCAGGTGGACGGCCACGGCCGTCTTCAGTCCGCTGAAGCTGAAGGCGTAGGCCCCCCCCACCAGGTGCGGGCCCGCCGGACGCGCGCCCCCCAGCGGCCCCGTCGTCCGCGGGAAGGCGACGGCCACCGGGTCGCCGGCCCGGGCCAGGGCATCCAACGCCGGCCCGCCTGGGTACCCCAGGCCCAGCAGGCGAGCCACCTTGTCGAAGGCCTCACCGGCCGCGTCGTCGAGGGTGGTCCCCAGCAGGCGCACGCCGCCACCGGCCGGGAGCAGGCAGAGGTCGGTGTGCGAGCCGGAGACCAGCAGCCCCACGGTCGGGCGGGGCAGGCCGTCCGGGCCCGCTGCGGCCTGCACGTCCAGGGCGTGGGCATGCAGGTGCGCCGCGAGGTGGTTGACCCCCACCAGCGGCAGCCCGCGGGCGAAGGCCAGCGCCTTGCCGGCGGCCAAGCCCACCAGCAGGGCCGCCGGAAGGCCTGGACCACGCGTCACCGCCACCAGGCCCAGGTCCGCCCAGGAGACGCCCGCGCCGGCCAGCGCCAGATCCACGGTGGGCAGGAGTCCTTCGAGGTGGCGCCGCGCCGCCAGTTCCGGCACGACGCCCCCGTAGCGCGCATGGAGCGCCGCCTGACTGGCGACCACGTTGCTGCGCACCGTACCGTCCGCGGCGACGACGGCCGCCGCCGTCTCGTCGCAACTGGTCTCGATGCCGAGGCAGAGCCCGGGAGCGTCCTTGACCCCCTCCCCACGGCTAAAGCCGGGGGATTCCCGGTGATCGCTCATCGGGGCTTCCTGCTTCGTCGGGGTCCGCCCACGCGTTTCCGCGCGGGTCTTCCGTCCCCTCCACAGGCAGACACCGCCAGCCCGGCGGCCAGTTCCGCAAGTGCCGCATCCCTGACGTTCTGTGCCGCGTTCGCGTCCCGGTCCAGGGCCGCGCCGCACGCGGAACCGTCCCAGTGCCGCACGTCAAGCGGGGCGTGGGCCGCGGCAGGGGCGCAGGCATGGCACCGCCTCCCGCTCGGGTACAAGCGATCGATCTGGACGAAGGGGCGGCCAGGCCCCCGCGCCTTGTATTCCAGTGGCCGCAGGGCTTCTCCCCAGCCCACGGCGGCGATGCTCTTGGCCAGCGTCGACTGCGCCAGCATACCCGTCACCGCCCCTCCTGCCCCCACATCTCCCCCACATCTGCCCCACATCGAAGCGCCGCCCGTTCGGACTCGGCCTTCGCGCCGGCCGGGCGGTCCCGCGCGGCGCAACTGTCTGCCCGCACCTGCGCCCGGCCCGTTGCCCCTTACTGGCGCGGCCTCGGGGGAGCAGGTGCGGCAGCGTGGCGGGGTGGGCGCTGGGGTCCCATACCAGTCACACGCACCACCACCCATGCGCAACCGGGGGCGGCGTGGCCCAGGGCGCACCCTGGCCGCCACGGTGCCCAAGGCCCGCCGCCAGTAGCGAAACCCTTACGGCGCAGGGGTCTGCGGGCCCAGGTCATCCTTCCACATGATCAGCGCGTCCTCGTGCGTATCGGCGTAGTACCCCGGGCGGCGCCCTCGCACCAGGAACCCGTGCTTGCGGTAGAGGGCCTGGGCCGCGGGGTTGCTGGGCCGCACCTCCAACGTCATGCGCAGGCAGCCCTCGGCCACGGCCCGGCGCTCCATCTCCGTCAGCAGGGCGTCCCCCAACCCGCGTCCGCGCTCGGCGGGGTGCACGGCGATGTTGGTCAGGTGGGCCTCGTCGAGGATCAGCCACATCCCGGCATAGCCCACCACCTGGTGGCCCCGCAGGGCCACGACGTAATGGGCGTAGGCGTTCTGCGTCAACTCTGAGATGAAGGCCCGCTCCGACCACGGGGTGGCGAAGGAGCGGCGCTCGATGTCCAGGACCCCCGAGAGGGCGCGCAGATCCATGTCACGGAAGCGCACGGGCAGGGGAACCTGCTGCACCGCCATCGGTGTCGTGCCCCTCCCCGGGGCGGCCCGCCGCCCGCGCGGCCGCCCCGCGCCGATCGGTGCGGGTGCGCCCAGTCTACGCCACCCCGCCGGCCCGTCTCAACCTGGGCGAGGTCGGCCGGCCCGCCCGTCCGCGGCCGGGCGGCCGATGACGGGCTCCCCGACATACAGCGGGACAAGCGCGAGGGGGTCCGTCGTCACGCCCCCCAGCAGCAGTTGCCGCCCCCGCAGGGCCACCGCCGGGGCCAGCGCCGTGGCGGCGGTCGCTGGGCTGAGCCAGGCCCCCTCCGCCCGCTCCGCGGCCAGGGCACAGCGGTCGCCTTCGTCCCAGCCCGTCCCGACCAGGAGCAGGGGCCCCCCGGAGGCGGCCGCCGCAGCCCGGCGCAGGGCGTCGCGCGCCCACAGCGTCGGCTCGCCCTCTGGGAGGAGTCCACCGCCCGCGCCCCAGCGGAACGCGGCCGCGTAACACCGGTCCCGTCGGGCGTCCAGGGCGGTCCACACGGGACCCGGCCAGGGACCCACGCCCCGGGCCAGGGCCTCCAGGGAGCCGATCGCCACCAGCGGCCAGCCGGCCGCGTGCCCGAGGCACTTGGCCGTCATCACGGCGGCGCGCACGCCCGCGTAGGAGCCCGGGCCCACGG
Organism: Clostridia bacterium; assembly: GCA_027335545.1. The sequence goes on along the minus strand of DAHWHV010000164.1, from coordinate 2,851 downwards.
CGACGGCCACCCCACCGATGTCCCGGGGGCACAGCCCCTCGGTGGTCAGGGCCCCCTCGGCCAAGGCCAGCAGGGTCCCGGCCGGCCGCGACCCGGGTCCGGCCCAGCAGGCGGCGCGCAACCCGGCCTCGTCCGCGAGCGCGACGCCGGGGCCGCCAAGCGAACCGTCCAGGCCGAGGACAATCACGGCCAGAGGCCCCTCTCCCGGGCGGCCCGCCGCGCCCCGCCGAGCCAGGCCCGCGCCACCGGCCCCCCCGCTACCAGGCGCAGCTCCCGCCGCTCCTCGCCCCCCGGGCCGGAGAGCCGGATGCGCAGCGCGTCGCTTGGCGCCCAGGGCCCCAGGCGATCGGGCCACTCCACCACCACGACCGCCCCTCCGTCCAGGAGCTCCGCCAGCCCGATCCCCCAGGGGTCGGGATCGAGCGCCGCGGCGGGGGCCGGCTCGACCCGATACAGGTCCAGATGCGCGGCCCCCAGCCGACCCTGGTAGGCCCGCACCAGGGGAAAGGTGGGGCTGGGGTGGGGACCGGCAACGCCCAGACCCTCCAGCAGGCCCCCCGCCAGGACGGTCTTGCCGGCCCCGACGGGACCGGCGAGCAGGGCGACCGCCCCCGGCGGGGCCGTCGCCCCCAACAGGCGCCCGAACGCGGCCGTCTCCCCGGGACCGCGCGTGCTCAGGCCCCAGGGGGGCGCGGCAACAGTCCCCGCTTGCCGCGCCCCCTTCCGGAGCTGGTAGCTGGCACGCCGGGATCGCCCCTTGTGGTCGGGGTGATGCCGCCCGCCCTTGGCGGCGTCCTCCCGGGAGCCCTCCGGGGCCTGCACCGGCATCCCCCCAGTGGTCGGGGCAAGAGCCCGCGTCCTCAAGAACATGCAGCGACCACGCCCGGCTCTTGGTGCCAAGCGGCCCGCATGATCGCCCCCCGTGGTGCCCAAGATAGCAGATGGGGCCTTCATTTGGAAACGCGGCGGGAAACGCGGCGGGAAACGCGGCGGGAACCGCGGCGGGAAACGCGGCGGGGAAACGCGGCGGGGAAACGCAGCGGGGAACGGGCGGCGACCGCGACCGCTCTACCAGGTGCCCGGCGGCAGGACGGCGGTACCTCGGCCGGCCGCCGGCTGCGGGGAGGCCGCGCGGGGACTGGGGCCCGGAAAGTGGGGGTGGGGGAGTGGCGGGGCGGTGGCATGAGGTGCAGTTCGGGGCTCAACTGGCGGATTTGAAGGAGGTGGAGTACCGCAACACGCTGGCGATCGCCAGCCTGCTGGAACTGCTCATCGCCAAGGGCGTCGTGACGGCCGCCGAGGTCCGGGCCAAGTCCCTGCAGCTGGACCGGCAGGCGGAGGCGGAGGTGGCCCACCGCTTCCGCCCGGTGGCGGACTAGCGGCCGCGGCGAAAGGCCGCAGGCGGCCCCTCAACCACAAGGGGTGGTGGGTGAAGAGGAACTCGGGCCTGGGCGGCCGGGGACGGTGCTGCAAGACCGAACTCTCGCAGCACCATCCGAGCGCCTGGCCCCCTGCGCGCGGCGCTCCACCACCGGGCCCGGACCGGGCGGGGCGGCCGCCAGCGCAGGCGGGCCGCCCCACGCGCCTCTTGCAGAGACGCGGCCCGTCAGAGCCCCGGCTGGACGGAGGCGATCGCCGCCCCCTTGGTCGGGAAGGCCTTCTGGACCGTTGCGGCGGCGTTGCTGACCTGGCGGCTCGATGCCTCCAGGGAGTCGACCTGGGCCGCCATCTGCTTGAGGCCGAGTTCCGGCGAGACCGTGCCCGCCCAGATCTGCCCGCCCCAGGTGTTGACGACCGCGGCCGCCTGGGTCGGGGCGTAGGTGAAGTAGCGGTTCGGCCAAGCGTAGCCCCCGGTGGCGGCGTCGGCGATCCACTGGATGTCCTTGCCGTGCAGGGGCGGCGCGGCCTGCAGCACGATGGTCTGCCACTTCGACCACAGGCTGTTCAGGCATGGCTGCACGAGGGTCGCCTGCATCTGGAAGGTCTGATAGGCCGGCTCCGCGCAGACCCACTTCAACAGGTTCCAGGCATGCTCCGGGTGCTTGGTGGCGTGGTTCATCACGTAGTAGTCGATGTTGTTGAACGTCGAGCGGCCCGCCGGCCAGACGGGGTTGGGCAGGATGTTCCACTTGACCTTGTTGCCCAACTGTTGGGCGGCCGGCAACAGCTCCCAGCCGCCGGCCTGTTTGAAGACGCACTGCCCGTTGGCCATGGGCGTCACGGTAGAGCGCTGCTGGGCGACCCCGGCCTTGGCCAGGTCCTGCAGGAAGGTCAGACAGGCCCAACCCTTGGAGTTGTCCGCCGTGACCGCCGTCCCCGCGGCGTTCATCTTGGTGGTGCCCCAGCCCTGCAACCACCAGTCCAGCTGCGAGTCGTAGCTGGTGTTGAACAGCTGCACGCCATACTGGTGGGCGGGCTTGCCGCCTTGGGTCACGGTGCGGGTGGAGGACTGCCAGATGGCCTGCGCCTCCTGGTAGGTCCAGTCCGGCTGCGGGTAGGACAGGCCCATCTGATCCAACAGGTCCTGCCGGTAGAACACGGTGACCGGACCGTCGTAGGCCGGCAGCGCCTTGAGTTCGCCCCCGTAGGTCAGCACCTGGAGGTGCCGCTGGTTCCAGATGGAGGTGTTGATGTTGTCCTGCTTCAGGTAGCTGTTCAACGGGGTCAGGTAGCCGCTGGCCTCCAGGACGGCGATGTCGCTGCAGCAGTCCTGGAAGACGTCCATGTAACCAGCCCCGGCGATCGCGGCGGCGATCTGCCCCTGGGCGCCCCCCTGGACCGGGGCATTCACCCGCACGTAGACGCCGCGGTTCTTGGCGTTGTAGTTGGCGTCGATGAATTGTTGGTTCAG